>DATCSV010000021.1:0-5285 GCA_036568285.1 Flavipsychrobacter sp.
TACCTGATCATGCAAAAGCATTAAGGGTATACGACCCTGTACAGCTCACTGAAAATCTACCTGAAAAAGATTATACTGAAAAGGACACCATATCAATATTATATCTTGCCAATTATATACAGGGCAAAGGACAAGATGCTGCATTGGAGGCCTTTGCCAAAGCATATGAACAAAGCCCGAACATAAGGCTCACTTTTATGGGCGGCGATATGGGGCTGGAGAAAAACAAATTATTCAAACAGTTTCTTGAACAACGTACAAATCAACTGGGGTTAGCAAGTGTTGTGCTATTTGCGCCTTTCAATAGTAATATCGAACAGTCCATAAAAGAAGCAGAGATAGTGCTGAACTTTTCTGAAGCAGAATCTTTTTCCATGACCTGCCTTGAGGCAGCCTTTTACGGCACCGCATTAATAGCTACACGTTGCGGTGGGCCTGAAGAAATAATTGACCATGAGCGTACCGGCATTACTGTACCTGTCAAAGACATTAACGCAATGTCTGCTGCAATTTTGAGTTTAGCCGGAGATGCTGCATTGCGGCAACAATACGCCGTCGCCGGCAAAGCATATGTAAAAAGGAAATTCAGCACCGGAGAGTATAAACAACAAATGCGGCAAATACTAACTGCAGCAACATGAGCACGAAAAACCCAAAGATATTATTCCTGGTGCCCTATCCTTTGAGGCACGCACCCTCTCAGCGTTTTCGTGTTGAGTTGTTTGAACCCTATCTGCAGGAAGCAGGGATTGAATACTCCATTGCCCCCTTTATCAGCGCCCGTATCTGGGATATATTATACAAAAAAGGTTCTGCTATTCAGAAAGCAACAGGCATTCTCAAGGGTTATATCAAACGTTTGAAGACAGTCTTGTTTGATGTACACCAATACGATTACGTATTCGTTCACCGCGAAGCAGCACCGATGGGACCACCTGTATTTGAGTGGATAGTGGCCAAACTGTGGCGTAAGAAAATAATATATGACTTTGACGATGCGATATGGATACCCAATACCAGCAGCGAGAATCGTTTAGCTTCATGGCTGAAGTCATTTTGGAAGGTACAGTATATCTGTAAATGGTCGCACACGGTGGTAGGTGGAAATGAATATCTGTGCAACTACGCACGCCGGTATAACGATAATGTGGTGTTGATACCCACCTGTGTAGATATGGACAAAATGCACAACGGCGTAAAAGAGCACACTAGCGGACAGGTAACCATAGGCTGGACGGGCAGCCACAGTACCATACCCTACCTGGATGAAATAATGGATGTGCTGCTATATGCTGAACAGGAATTGAATACAAAGTTCATCCTTATTGCAAACAAGAAACCCGAACTACCGCTACGCAACTGGGAGTTTATTCCGTGGAACGAAACGACTGAAATCACGGACTTGCTGAAGATAGACATTGGTGTGATGCCCCTGAAAGATGATGCATGGAGCGAGGGTAAATGCGGCTTCAAACTCATCCAATACCTGTCGCTGGGCATACCGGCTGTTGCCAGCCCGGTGGGTGTGAACAAGGTAATAGTGGACGAAGGCATCAACGGATACCTGTGCAGCACTCCTGATGAGTGGAAGTCAGCATTAGAATCCCTTGTTTCTGATACCGGGTTCAGAAAAAAAGCGGGAATGGCAGGCAGGCTGAAAATGCAACAACAATACAGCATTGCTGCCAACAAAGAAAAATTTATCCGGCTATTCCTTTGTTAAACCAAGCCACTTTTCTACGGCTTACTATACTAAAAGACAGGAGATTGATCTGTATCGGGAAGTGCTTGTAGTAAACCAACACCAACGTCAATCCATAGAAAGGCAGACAGGGTATGCGATAGCGGGATAGTGTACCAAAGTTACCGGATGACACACCCACCGCAAATGCGAACACAAGGGTGAATATCATACAGAACTGGATAGTGGGATCGGAGAATACCGTTCGCCAAAACTGCATGAACCCTACCGATACAAACACTTTTATGGTCACCAGCAAAAGTATAGTTGCTTCCAGGGCGTTGATAAGCTGGATAACCTTACGTGTCTCCCACAAATATGGACGGAAAAGTGTTACGTTTACCGCGGCAGGAAACTTCTTCAGCATACCTAGTGCTGAAGGGTCCATATCCCCTAGGCTGTAGGCACTACCCTCGTCACCCGACTGCTCCTGTATATAGCTACTGATAAGATACGACGTCTTTGCGATCTTGTCCAGTGAATATTTACCGAATACCTCCGAATACTCCTGCATCACGTACACGAAACCACCAATACAGACAGCCATCACACCGAATTTCAGTATAAACCGCACAAAGGCACTCCGAACCTTATGCGAGTAACTGGCAAGAATCCAGAATATAATAGCCGGAATAAATGCGATAAGTATGTACAGTTTGATGGTCGCCAGCAGTGCAAATGCAACCACAGTTATGGCTACTGTCCTGAACCTGAAGTCCCGGTTGATGAGCAGCCTGAATGCACCATAAGTCATCCATCCCAGACTAAACATACATATGGTATCCTTAAAGATACCCGACCCCCACATAATAGTACTTGGTATGAACAGGGTTGCAATAGCTATGTACTTCGTATAATCAGGAAACTTGGTAGCAAACGTTCGGAACAAAGCCCATACCCCTGTAAATGCAATAGCAGCTAATATTACAGCAGTAGGCAAAAATGTGTTGAACGTAAAGATCATGAGAATCGCCACAATAGTACATACCGTATACTCCGCAGGTGCCTGGTACCAGTCCATCTGCGATATATACTTTGCATATCCACCCTCGTACCATTCAGGGATACGAAACAGCATATTATACCATTTGGTAAAACTCTCATCAAAAGCGCTATTGATCAGTTTGGCATGCCAATGATATAAGGCGGTATCGCCCCAGCCATAATAGTACCTGTAGATTAGGCTGATGAAAATTGCACCACCTATTTTGAATATCAGGCCCGGCATGAAGTATTTCCTCCATGGGTGTCCTACCGGATAACGGCGCTCGCGTATCTGGTACGCTACAAAGAATATGGCTACCAGGTAAAAAGGCAGTAACAAAAAGTCGAGAAAATTTATAAATTGCAGATAATCTGATTGGTACATTGCCCCCTGATTTCTTTGTTCCTAAATTTGTCAAAAACAACTACTCTGCATGTGTGGTATTACCGGTTATTATGCCTTTACCAATAACGCTTTAAGCAATATCGTAAAGGTAAAACAATCCACTGAAAAATTGTATTTGCGCGGTCCCGACTGCGGGGATATTTATACACATAATAACATTGCACTCGGGCATCGCAGGCTTTCTATTATTGACACATCAACCGGCGCCTTGCAGCCTATGAGTGATGTGAGTGGAAGGTATACTATAGCATTCAACGGAGAAATATTCAATTACAAAGAACTATCCGCGAAATACCTGGATAAAACATGGCAAAAAATCGGCGGCCCCAAAACAACCTCGGACACTGAAATATTGCTGTACCTGTTGATAGAACATGGGGAAGATTGTCTGAAATGGTTGAGCGGATTTTTTGCGTTCGCATTTTATGACAAGGAAACAGGCAACCTGCTTATTGCCAGGGACCGGTATGGTAAAAAGCCCCTTAATTACTACGCTACTACCGATGAGTTTGCCTTCTCTTCAGAAATGAAATCGTTGTTGGCATGGGGCATACCCAAAAAGCTTAACTACACTGTATTGCACCAATACTTGCAGCTAAACTATATACCCCAGCCGCAGAGCATGATAGAAGGCGTGGCTAAGCTCAGGCCGGCACACTACATACTTATTAATGCAAATGGCATACAGGAATACAAACCGTACTACGAAATAAAAATAGACAAGCAGTCGTACAACAACTATACCTACGAAACAGCACAGGAAGAATTAGTGACCCGTATGGACAACTCCGTGCAGGAAAGGATGGTTTCCGATGTACCGTTAGGAGCATTCCTGAGCGGTGGTATTGACTCCTCTGTTGTTGTAGCCCTGGCCAGCCGGTACACTAAAGACCTCAACACATTTTCGGTGGGGTATAAAGACAATGCCTTTTTTGACGAAACAAAGTATGCCAAACTGGTAGCTGACAAATATAAAACCAACCACACAGTATTTTCACTTACAAATAACGATTTCCTGGAGCATGTTTACAATGTGCTGGACTATATGGATGAGCCTTTTGCTGACTCCTCTGCCATACCCGAATATATCTTGTGCCACCATACGCGCAAGCATGTGACTGTTGCTTTGAGCGGCGATGGCGGCGATGAAGTATTTGCAGGGTACAATAAACATGCAGCCGAATGGAAAATGCGGCAGAGCTCATTTGTGAACTCACTAGTAAAAGCGGCACTGCCCTTGTGGAGCGTGTTGCCACGAGGCAGGAGCAATAAAATCACCAACCTCTTCAGGCAGTTGCACAGGTTTGCCGAGGGCGGTAGCCTATCTGTAAAAGACCGCTATTGGCGCTGGGCATCATTTAATACAGTGGCACAAACCAATAACCTGCTTAGCGATTCGTCGTTAGCAAGGGTGGACTATACCTTGATGGAGCGAGAAAGGCAAGACTTACTCAAGCACTTCAAAAGTGATGACTTCAACGAACTGCTGCTGACAGATATGAACCTGGTGTTGACTGGGGATATGCTGGTAAAAGTAGACCTGATGAGTATGGCCAACAGCCTGGAGGTACGCAGCCCTTTCCTGGATTATAAAGTGGTAGACTTCGCATTTTCGCTGCCGGAACAGTATAAAATTGACGGCAGCATGAAAAAACGTATCGTTCAGGATGCGTTCCGCAGTATGCTACCCGAAGAGATATACAACCGCCCCAAGCATGGCTTTGAAATTCCGCTGCTGGACTGGTTCAGAAAAGAACTGTGGGGGCTGATCAATGATGATTTGCTGGAGAAAAGCTTTGTAAAGGGACAAGGTATATTTAATGTGGACGCAGTAGAGCAACTCAAGAAAAAACTGCACAGCAACAGCCCCGAAGACAGCCATGCTACCATATGGGCGCTGATCGTATTCCAGTATTGGTGGAAAAAATATTTCATCAGCTAGCAGCCTATTACAGGTTGTACAGGCAATCAAATTATTGTATCATTGCACAACTAAAGTTACATGCCGAGGGTATTACGCATACATAACAGGTTAATCATAGGCGGTCCTGCCATCAACGTCACCTACCTGACCAAGTACATGGCGCCTGAATTTGAGACCATGCTGGTAATAGGCGACAAAGACAGCCACGAGCAGGATGCAGATCACCTGAT
>DATCSV010000022.1:0-7152 GCA_036568285.1 Flavipsychrobacter sp.
TATGCCGATGTAGTAACAAAAAACGGGATCATGGAGATAACTTCAGACTTCAGGGTGGCTTTGGCAGAACACGATATAAAAATCCCGCGTGTAGTTAATGACAAACTGGCTACCGAAGTGTACCTGGATATAAACATGCTACTATTACAACAAAATCCCTGATGCTGCGGCCACTCCGGTATATCATTTTTTTATGGTTTTGGCTGGTATTGGGTTGCGTCCCGGCCATTGCAGACCATCCTTTCAGTAAAGACATCTGGCTCAATGAGACAAATGTTCCTGTAAAGGTGAATTGCCTGGCGCAGGATAGCTACAATTACTTGTGGCTGGGTACGGACGAAGGTCTGTTTTGCTACAACGGTCGGCAGTTTTCAGAAATAAAAACAGGCAGGGATGTGCCTGTTACAGCTATATCCGTAGCGGATGAGCATAAATTTATCGGCTTTGCTGACGGGAAGCTGGGCGTATGGGATGGCGTGACTTTCACGCTGAAAAAAATGGATGGTGCTTTGCCCACCGAAACCATATCGGCCATCCACGTCATAACGGACGACATATTCGCGCTCTCTACGGTAGGCCAGGGTATCTATTTGGTGCACAATGGTTACTGCACTCAATACTCAATGGCCAATGGGCTGACCGATGACTATGTATACACTTTGACATCTCCGTCGAAAGACGTGTTACTGGCCGCTACCGACCAGGGAATAAATGAAATCAGGTTCACAGGTGGAAAAATCACCGTCAATCAATACACCACTGCCAGCGGATTGCCCGACAATATAGTGCGGGTAATGAAACCCATGCAGCAAAAACACTGGAGCTGGCTGGGAACACACCAGGGTGGTTTAGCACTGTATTGCAGCAAGACCAGGCAAACGTGGACACCATCCACAGGGAAACCCTGGCTCTGGGGACAGGTAAATGACATACTGCCCATTGGCGATGACAGGGCATGGGTATGTACACAAAGTGGCTACCTGCTAAAGGTGCGCCTCGAAGGCGAAGAATTACTGGAAGTGGAAGCTTATCATTATCCAGGGCAGCGCTTGCACAAGCTGCTCATGGATAGTACAGCCAATATATGGTGTGCCACCAACACCGGGCTGAAGATGATAGTGGCGGAGTATGCCAGTGCCCTGCCTGTCTCCGCGCCCTACTCCCTGCAGGACGTTACTGCCATAACATGTGACGCGGACAATGAGCTATGGCTGGCTCAGAAGGGCAAGCTGTACAGCATGACACTGACTGATGAACAACCGCAGCTGCAGTTGAGATATACTTCTTCTACCCCTGTCACACACCTGTATTGCGACAAAAATGATGTACTATGGGTGGGCACATTTGGCGACGGTGTATGGTATAGTACCGGCCATAAAAACTTCAGCAAGGTCCGGGACATTTATCCGCTCGCCAAAGAAAGCGTGTTGGACATTTCAGGAAAAGACAATCGGCTATGGGTAGCAGGTCTGAATGGTGTGGAAGAGTTGAGTGTGGACAAAGGCAACCAGCTCTCGCTCTTGCAACTGCACAATAAAAGCACAGGTATAGGCAGCGACTACGTATACGAAATATATCACGACCGCAAGAATAATACATGGTTGGCCACAGACGGCGCTGGCGTGTGTATGTACAGAAATAATAAATATACTCTTTGGGATAGTGCTTCGGGTATGATAAGTAATGTAGCGTACAACATTACTGAAGATGCTTCGGGGCGTATATGGGCCAGTACGTTCAATAAGGGGCTGTTGGTATTCAACGGAAAGAAATGGGAGAACCTGGATAACGACAATGGCCTGCAAAGCCTCAGGATATCAGCTATGGCACCTATGATCAACGGTTCTGTGCTGATCGTGCATGCTAAAGGTGTAGACGAATGGCAGCCGCGCAGCCGTATGTTCCGGCATTTCGAACGCAGGCTGGGCATAGGCATCGACAGCATGTCGTCAGCCCTTAACCTCGTGGCAACAGATACAGCCGGAAATGTATACGTACCCTACCAGGACGGGCTGATACGATTTGGCAAATACAACAGCCCTGTGAATATTATCCCTTCTGTTAAAATCACATCTCTGAATACCTTTTACAGGGAAACACACCTGGAAAGAGACCATTTCAATTATTCTGAAAACCACATCTCATTCAGGTACGATGGCATAAATTTCGCTAACCCTGAACAGCTTTTTTACAGGTACAAACTGGTGGGGTATAGTGATGAGTGGATAACCACTCGCGATGAATCTGTAACATTTCCCCAGTTGCCCAGCGGCGATTATAAGTTTATAGTTCAGGTATCAATGAACGAGTTGTTTGCCGGGCACGGAGAAGCATCTCACAGCTTTAGTATTGCACGCCCCTACTGGCAGCAGTGGTGGTTTATACTGCTTGCGGCTGTATTGATATGGGCTGCCTCCTACGCTTATATACGCACCAGGGAGCGGAACCTGCGTAAGCTATCCTCGCTGCAGCGCGAACGTATGATGTTTGAGTATGAACACCTGAAAAGCCAGGTAAACCCGCACTTCCTCTTCAATAGCCTTAACACCCTTACCGGCCTGATAGAAGATGACAAGGATACCGCCATGCAATACACCACGCAGTTGTCCGACCTGTACCGCAATATGCTCTCTCACAAGGATAAAGACCTCATAACACTGGCGGAAGAATGGGAGATACTGGAGAATTATATCTACATCCAGAAAAGCCGCTTCGGAGATGCGCTGCAACTGGTCACCAACATTCCTGAAAAACTTAAAAAAACCAAAAAGGTAGTGCCTATGGCATTACAATTGCTGTTGGAAAATGCTATAAAACATAATATAGTATCCAGGACCAAACCCCTAATCGTACGGTTTGTAGCAGAGGAAGAACAACTAACCGTTACCAATAGCTACCAGCCAAAGATCAGCAAGGAGAAAGGTGCGGGGCTGGGCCTGGCCAACATACGGAAACGATACGGGCTGTACACTAAAAGGCCCGTGGTGACATACATGAAAGACAACGAATTTATTGTAATAATACCTTTGATATGAAAGTTGTAATTGTTGAGGACGAATTGCCTGCATACAAAAGACTGGTCAAACTGCTGGGAGAACTGCTGCCGGATGCAGAAATAACCGCGCATCACGATAGTGTGAGCACGGCCAAACAATGGTTTGAAGAAAACGAAGCTCCGGCTATTGTATTTATGGATATACACCTGGCCGATGGTTCCGCTTTCGATTTGCTGAAGCAGGTAAAGATCGATGCGCCTATTATATTCACTACCGCGTACGACCAGTATGCTATTGAAGCTTTCAAGGCATCGGGTGTCGGATATTTATTGAAACCTATCAAGTCGGAAGACCTGGAAGAGGCATTGGATAAACTGAACGACTTAAAAAAATTATTCAGCGTAAGCGAAGACAAGCAGGAAAAACTGCTGGAAGCCTTGAAACAGCCGGAATACAAAAAACGTTTTATGATACGTTTTGGCGACAATATCAAAACCATTGCGGTAGAGGATATAGCGTATTTCTTCAGCGAAAACAAAGGCACCTTCGCACGGATGTTTGAAGACAGGACATATCCGATAGACAACAACCTGGATGCACTGGAACAGATGCTCGACCCCGAAAAATTTTTTCGCATTAACAGGCAGTATATAATATCGTTAAAAGCCATTAAGGAAATGAAAACATACAGTAAAGCCAGGGTACTGGTTAAGTTGCAGCCGGAAGTAAAAGAGCCGCCGTTAGTAAGCTCAGAGCGGAGTGCAGGCTTCAAGCTATGGCTGGCGGGCGAATTATAGGAAACGATAGCAAAATACGGCTTCATCCTTCCATTATACCGCTTCGTCACATTTCAGTCATATTATAAAACAGGTATTAATACTTTTACATTGCTGATTACGGTAAACTATTATGCTTATGAAAAAAGGAAAGATCATTCTCATCGTTTTATTGGTTGGGGTTTTGGCAGGTGTAGCCATAGGTTTGTATATGTGGAACAAGCCCCACGAGCAGATTGAAGATGCACAGGGAGTGGAGGTTACCGTGTCTGAGCTGGCAAATGCGTATAGCGAGAACGAGGAGAAAGCCAATGAAAAATACCTCAACAAAGCATTGGTTGTAAAAGGTACTGTGACAGAAACGCAGCAAAACCAGGATGGAGGGCTCTTGATCATACTGGCTGGTGACGACCCGATGGCAACTGTGCAATGCACTATGAGGGATAAAGATGCCAAAGCCGGGGTGGGAGAAGAAGTAACCGTAAAAGGTAAGTGCACCGGTAGCAGCCTGTTTGGCGTATTACTTAGCGGCTGTGTAATAGTAGAGTAAATACAAAACAATATAATGACATGAAAAAGGCAAAAGTACTGGTACTGATACTGGCAGGTACATTAACAATAGCGGCGTGTAAGCATAAGGGCGATACACCTGTACCTGTTACCAATAATACAGGTGGTAACAACAACGGGGGAAATAATGGTGGTAACAATAACGGCGGCAACAATGTGGACACGGGTATCTGCTTTACCAGGGATATACTGCCCATATTTGTATCCAACTGTGCTGTGCCGGGCTGCCACGATGCATTGACCAAATCGGAAGGTTTTCAGTTTACTGATTACAATTCCATAGTATCCAAAGAATTTGTGCCCGGCAATGCAGATGCTACAGAACTGTACGAGAAAATAACCGAAGACAAAGCGGATAAAATAATGCCTCCCCCACCCAACAGCCCCCTCACATCGGCGCAGATAACCCTGATACGCAGGTGGATAAATGAAGGTGCTAAAAATACAACCAATTGTGGTTCGCCTTGCGACACAACGAAGTTTACCTACGCGGCAGAGATACAACCCATATTTGACAAATACTGCAAGGGTTGCCACAGCGGTGCGGCTGCGCAAAAAGGTATTATGTTAGATACCTATTCGGGTGCTTCGGCAGTTGTTGGAACGGGCAGATTGCTGGGCGCCATCAGGCACGAGGCAGGATTTGTTGCCATGCCCTATGGCAGCAACAAAATGAGCGACTGCGAAATAACCAAGATAGAAAAATGGGTGGCAGCCGGTGCGCAGAATAATTAGTATTGATGTAAAAATGATTTCATTACGCTATTTAACATATTTTTATAAGCAACAACATATTTTATGAAAAAACTCATTCTCCCTTTAGCAGTGTTACTCCTGGCAGGTTGTTATAGCGACAAAGAAAGCGAACTCTACCCCTCACCTACTACGGGTGCAGGTGGCTGCGACACCGCCAACATGACCTTTGCCAAAGTGCAGCCTATATTCAACCAGAGCTGCGCCCTGGCTGGCTGCCACGATGCTGCTACCAAGTCCTTCAACCACGATTTGAGCAATTACAACGGCGTTGTTACCTCGGTAAATTCCGGCAGATTATTAGGTGCTATCCGGCACGATGGAGGCTTCCTGCAAATGCCCAAAGGCATGTCCAAAATGGATGATTGTAAAATTTCGCAGATAACGGCCTGGGTAAACGCAGGTATGCCGCAATAAATAAGGTATAGTTTTTGAATAATATTAAATATAAACTGACAGGTATGAAAAAGTTGATGATAGCGGCAGTGTTGATAGGTATGACAACAACTGCCTATGCGCAAAAATACATGACACGCACGGGTAAGGTGACCTTCTTCTCATCTACACCTATGGAAAATATAGAAGCGTTTAATAACGAAACCGCCGCTGTGCTTAATGCGGCTACAGGCGATTTTGTTTTCCAGGTGCCGATAAAAAGTTTCCGTTTTGAAAAGGCGCTGATGCAGGAGCATTTTAATGAGAACTACATGGAAAGCAGCAAATATCCCAAGGCTGAGTACAAGGGTAAGATCACGGATATTGACAAAGTAAACTTCAGCAAAAACGGCAGTTATAACGTTACTACCAAAGGCAAGCTGACAGTTCACGGCGTCACCAGGGATGTTACGCTACCGGGCACTCTGGTAATAAAGGACAATACGGCTACGATAAACAGCGAATTCAAAGTAGCACCTAAAGACCATGACATAAATATCCCTGGCCTGGTAGAAAACAAAATAGCCAAAGAAATTGAGGTGACTGTAAATAGTATTTTAGAAAAAAAATAGGCAATTTTAAACCACAATACACACATTATGCGCGTTTCTTATGCTCTTTTAATGGCTGTTTCATTATTAACTGCGGCTAACAACTTGTATGCCCAGGACGATAAGCTGAAACAAAAGCCTGCTGATGAAGAAGATGGTAACCTGATGGAACTTTTGGAACAGGATGAGCCTGCTAAAAAAAGGTACACGACGGCAACTTTTAAAACTACACGCCTGGTTACAGGCCATAGTATCGAAAACACCGGCAAAGGCGTACTCGATTTTCGTGTCAACCACCGGTTTGGCGCGCTCAATGCAGGTACATCTACCTTCTTTGGGCTGGATGACGCCAACACCCGTATCGGGTTTGATTACGGCGTCACCGATTGGCTAATGGTGGGCTTCGGCCGCAATTCCTTTATGAAAGAGTACGATGGCTTCTTCAAGGTAAAACTGCTGCGCCAGGTAGAAGAAGGTAAGGGCAGTCCGCTCAGTCTTAGCTATATGGGTGCTATGAGTGTCCAGTCTTTGCCGGCACCTGTTTTACCCGCCGGCCAGGAGTATTATTTCAGCAACAGGTTGTATTATGTCAACCAGTTGTTACTGGCCCGCAAATTCAATGAATGGTTGTCGCTGCAATTGATGCCCACGCATATACACTACAACCTGGTGCCAACCACCGCTGAACCAAACGACCTGGTAGCATTGGGCGTTGGCGGACGGATAAAATTGTCCAACCGTGTTACGTTGAATGGTGAGTATTATTATCGCGTGCCGGGTACGGAACAGCTAGGCTACAGGAATGTACTGTCTGTAGGTGTGGACATAGAAACAGGCGGCCACGTATTCCAGCTGATGCTGAGTAACTCACGTGCCATGACAGAGCGTGCATATATAGGCCAGACACCCGGCGAGTGGAAATTTGATAAAACAGGTGGCATACACTTAGGGTTCAACATCTCCAGGGTGTTCACTATTGTACGTCCTAAAGAGTTCAAAGGCTCCCGCAACCGTATCTATTAGCAGATTATTACTGAAACAACATAAAAGCGCCGCTAACAGTTTGTTAGC
>DATCSV010000023.1:0-4402 GCA_036568285.1 Flavipsychrobacter sp.
CTGTTCCTGAATATTGGGATGGCTTGATTAATGGAGTTTCGGGCGCCGATTTCATTAAACAATTCGATGTAACGAAGTTTAAAACCAAGTTCGCCTGCGAACTGAAGAACTTTGACCCGCTCAACTACCTGGACAGGAAGGAAGCCCGTAAATTGGACAGGTTTTCGCAACTGGCTGTTATTTCGGCAGATGAGGCTGTACAACACGCCCGACTGACCGATGAAGGTATTGACAAGGACAGGGTAGGAGTGATATGGGCATCAGGTATTGGCGGTATGATCACCTTCATCGAGGAAATGACCGCTTTCAATGCCGGCGATGGCACCCCCAGGTTCAACCCTTTCTTCATTCCCAAGCTGATACTGGACATTGCCGCAGGCCATATCTCTATGAAATACGGCTTCCGCGGACCCAACTTCGCTACGGTGAGCGCCTGCGCTTCTTCTACCAACGCACTCATTGACGCCTTTAACTATATACGCTTAGGCAAGGCAGATGTCATCATTTCCGGTGGTTCTGAAGCCGTGGTGACTGAAGCTGGTATAGGTGGTTTCAATGCTATGAAAGCGCTGAGCGAACGCAACGACGACCCGGCCACTGCCAGCCGCCCCTTTGATAAAGACAGGGATGGCTTCGTACTGGGCGAGGGTGGTTGCGCTGTAATACTGGAAGAATATGAGCACGCCAAAAAGCGTGGCATACCCATACTGGCTGAGATATGCGGTGGTGGCATGAGCGCCGATGCTTATCACCTGACCGCCCCCCACCCTGAAGGGTTGGGCGTTATCAACGTGATGCGCAATGTGCTGGACGATGCCGACATGCAACCCGAAGAGGTAGACTATATAAATGTACACGGTACATCAACACCTTTGGGCGATATCGCTGAGTTGACTGCTATTAAGAAAGTATTTGGCGACCATGCGTATAAATTGAATATCAGTTCTACAAAATCTATGACCGGCCACCTGCTGGGTGGTGCCGGTGCAATAGAGGCTGTTGCCAGTATCAAAGCAGTAATGCATGATATTGTACCCCCTACCATCAATCACTTCACTGACGACCCGGAGATTGACCCCCGGTTCAACCTCACGTTCCACAAAGCGCAGCATCGTACGGTACGTGTAGCACTAAGTAATACATTCGGCTTTGGGGGACATAATGCATCCGTTATCTTCAAAAAATACGAAGAATAGCTTTGAGGCGGTTTACGTCACGAATCCTGCATCTTTTTTCACCCAACAAAGAGTTGGTATCACAGTTAGAGCATATCCTTGGGTTTGTACCCAATCATCTGCCGTATTACCAACTGGCCCTGATGCACCGCTCTCGCCTCGAAGAGATAGCCCAAAACAACGAACGACTGGAATTTTTGGGTGATGCCATATTGGGCTCAGTTATTGCCGATTACCTGTTTAAGAAATACCCTTATCAATCCGAAGGTTACCTGACGGAGATGCGTTCAAAAATTGTGCGCCGCGAAACCCTGAACAACCTGGCACTACGCATGGGTCTGCAAAAAATAGTGCAGTATAATCAAAACGATAAAGGGCTGAGCAGAAGCCACATATTTGGAAATGCTTTGGAGGCCCTGATAGGGGCAGTATATTTAGACCAGGGGTTTCACCGGACGCGCAGCTTCGTTCTCAAGCAGATACTCAAACCCTATATTGATATAGATACCCTGGAGAGTCGCGATACGAACTTCAAAAACAAGCTGCTGAGTTGGGCGCAAAAAAACAGCCACGACCTGAGCTTTGATACTGTAAGCGAAGAAAACGAAGGCACAAGGAAGATATTTACCATCGGCATATTGCTGAATGGTGAAATAGTAGCCAATGGTACCGGCTATACTAAGAAAGAAGCGGGACAGGTGGCAGCACAGAACGCAATTGATAAGTTAGGTATTGTTTAGTGGCACTTAAAATGCTCAAAAGGCTCTTTGCAGTCAAGGCAGCGGTATAAAGACTTGCAGGAGGTGGGGCCAAACTGGCTCACCAGTTCAGTATCTTCAGAATTACAACGCGGGCAGGGCACTTTCTCTTCTTCGAACATACCCATGCTGTCCGTTGATTTCCTTTGTGGGGGGGCTATACCGTATTCTTTTAGTTTCTGCTTACCTTCTTCACTCATCCAATCGGTAGTCCAGGCCGGGCTCAACTGTTCTTTTATGTGCACTTTAGCAATACCACGACTCATTAGTGACATCCGGATATTCATACTGATCATATCCATTGCCGGACATCCGCTGTAGGTAGGAGTCAGGGTAATGGTAGCTTCAGTACCTGCAGGTGTTGCTTCCAGTGCTACATCCCTTACCACGCCCATATCCAGTACGGTCAATACAGGCACTTCGGGATCCGATACCTGCGATAACCATTCATATACCCTGTCTTTCTTAATATTCATGTTATTATGTAAAATTACTGAACTGTTTGGTAAGAAAACGTGAATTACATCAGCGCAGGAACATATGGTTATTCACCATTTTCCCTGTATCTCCTGATTTAGATATTACCAGTGCATCGGCAGGCCGTATCATCAATTCGTCCAGCGCCAGGTAAGAGGGGTATATAATGTTTATCAGTTCCACTGATATTTTCCGACAGCGCGCCGGCACACTAAAATATTTTGACACCCTTAACCACAGTCCGTGATTATCTACTGATTCCTGCGCCAGTACTTTGAAGTTGGTCAAAAAACTGCCGTTCTCATCGTACATGTACACCACGAACCGGCCTATTTTATAATCTTTGTCGCTTACCAGCATCCAGGTTGAGAATTCATACACCTGGCTGTCGTGCATAGGGGTAAGGGGAGCTTCAAATACCACTTGCGTAATGCCGTCTATAGCTCTGGCTGCACCCTTGCCCATTAGCACCTCTGCTGCATTGCCTGTATCGTAATGCTCCACATACCAGGCGCCCGTGTAGTTGATACAGGTATCTTTTGTGAGCATATCGTCGAATAAGGTTTTAAGTTTATCGCGGCGTGCAGCTTCTTTTTTCAATAGCTCCCCTGCAGATAAAGCGTAGATATTGTTCCCATCAAGGTGGCCTAGTTTTTTGGCAGCAGAAAGCAGGTATTGTTCATCAGTGTTGAGCGGTGCTTTTGCCGGATGAATAATTAGTACAGGCCGTTGGTCATTTGAGCGTAGTACCTGTTTGTCTGTATATGGTCCGCCCGAAACCCTTACCTGCGCAAATGCCTGCTGCCATGATGTGCGGGACATCATTACATTCATAACAGGCAGATGCAATTGAAGAGCCGCGCTAAAAACATCATTCACTTCTCCATAGCTATAAGGCACAAGTCCAAGCTTTTCTGTACCTATGTGGAAATAGGGTAACGCATACAACGCCCTGAATCCATCTTTTGTATACCCCGCCTGCGACAGAAATTGGTCCCATTGCCGGGCATCTGTTTTATAAAACTGTTGGTACTGTGCTTCGCCGTCTGCTACACGTTTCCTGGTCATTTGCGCGAAGGGAACGGCTTCTGAACTCCATGCTACCAGCAAACTCCCGGACAGCAGGTAGGCGACCCATTTTTTACTTTGCTGCAATAAACCCATATACCAACGGTAGGCAATCACCACAGCTGCAATGGTTGCCAGGTAATAGTATGGCCAGGAAAACCGTCCAATCGCCCTGAATTGTTTGATAAATGAGGCGTAGTCAAGGCAAGCAAAGCATTTCTTGAAAATAATGGCACTGGCAAAAACCAGGATGCCAATAGCGATAAAGAGCCAGATACTGAGGTCTATATGTCCATTTGAAACGATGCCGGCCTTTCGCCTGCGAATGATATTAGCCACCAAGTGGACTAATGCAACTAATAGAATAAGCAACGGCGCTATGCCGATATAAGCATATCCCTCATTGCCGCCACTGAGTGTGCCGGTATCAAACAGCTGCGATAACCATAGCGAGAAGGGAGAAAGATAAGAGGTAAAAATGTCATTGAAGCTAGTGCCGTGTGCTCTTGCACCATAAGGATACTCCGGCCTGTCCGAAATAGTATCCGTAACCAGCATGAATAGCTGAAACAATATTACAGGAACAACTGCGGCTGCAAACAACGGCAATATGTGTAATGTCTTCTTTCTCAGGGTGGGTTCGTGTGACAGTAAATAACCCATACCATACAGCGCTATCCACAGGCAAATCATTAATGCGAAATAGAGATGTATGAACGTAAACACCATTGACACAAGGAACAGCTTGAATATGTATTGCCGTTGGCCTGACTGATGCCACGCCAGGTTGTAATAAAATACCATAGGCAATACACAGAAGTAAGCCAGGGAGAAATGCTCAGCCAATTTAAACTGCTGCGGCGACATAGTGATAATCAACACCGCTGCGATGACAGACCATATAGGATGAACATGGAAACGCAT
>DATCSV010000024.1:0-15877 GCA_036568285.1 Flavipsychrobacter sp.
TAGGAGACAAAGACAGCCATGAGCAGGATGCAGATCACCTGATCACCAACCTCGGCCTCGACCCTGTTGTAGTACCCGAAATGAAGCGGGACATAAGTCCGCTGAACGATGGCTACGCCTACCAGAAAATAAAAAAACTGATTGAAAAGTTCCGACCTGATATAGTGCATACACATGCAGCTAAATCGGGCGTAATAGGCAGGCTGGCGGCAGATGCCTGTAAAGTACCAGTGATACTCCATACTTTTCACGGCCATGTGTTCCATAGTTACTTCAGCAAGTTTAAGACCAATACCTTCATACAGATAGAACGCTACCTGGCCCGTCGTTCTACAGGCATTATAGCAATCAGCGAAACGCAGAAACATGAGCTGGCAAATGTGTATCATATCTGCGACGAAAAGAAAATCCAGATCATTCCCCTGGGGCTCGATCTGGACAAGTTCCAGGTGCAGCAAGATGTAAAGCGTGCTGAATTCAGGAAACAATTTGACCTGAAACCTGATGATATTGCCATAGGTATTATCGGCCGTGTAGTGCCGGTAAAGAATCACAGCCTGTTTGTTGCTGCAGCAAAAAAAGTACTGGACCAGACATCGCTGCCTGTTAAATTTGTAATAATAGGCGACGGCGATATGCGACCACAAATGGAAAGTGAGTTTGCCGCAGCAGGTATCGATTATACCTACTACCCTGTAGACCCGCGGGAGGCTACCGCATTATGCACATCATGGCAAACGGAAATGGATTATGTGCTGTCTGGACTGGACATTGTGGCACTCACCTCTCACAATGAGGGGACACCCGTTTCGCTGATAGAAGCACAGGCCGCTGCACGCCCGGTAGTATCTACCAATGTTGGTGGCGTAAAGGATGTAGTAACCGATAACCAGACAGGGTACATTACCGAGCCGGGTGATGCAGATACATTTGCCGAAGCTTTATTGAAACTCATCAACAACCCGGAGAAAAGAAATTACTTCGGGCAACTGGGTCGTACATTTGCACAGACACACTACTCTTACCAGCGATTGGTAAAAGACATGTCAACTTACTATTACGACCAGTTGGCACTGGCAGGTGTTGATTATCGCAAGCCTCCCATACGCCCCGTGTCTTCCAATCTTGAAGAAGATTAATTCATTGCTTTAAAAAAGTCCACTGTCTGCACCAGCCCATCCATAAAACGTTTGGTGGGTTCGTAACCCAGCAGATTCCTGGCCAGCGATATATCTGCAAGCGAGTTGCGTACATCGCCCGCACGTGGTTCGCGATAGGTAGCTTCATGATCCGCTTTCAGAATATTACGAATCTCGTTGTATAAGAAGTTGACTGAAAAATTTTCGCCAACAGCTATGTTATACACCTTTCCAAAGGCTTCTTCATTTGTTGTTAGCATGCCTTTTATGTTGGCCTGCACTGCATTATCTACGAAGGTAAAGTCGCGCGTCTGCTCTCCATCACCGTTTATAAATACAGGTTCTTTTTTCATAATTCCGCTTACAAACAGGGGTATCACAGCAGCATAGGGCCCGTCAGGATCCTGCCTGGGGCCAAAGACATTGAAATACCGGTAGCCGACCAGCTTCATACCATACAGTTGAGCAAACACCCCTGCATACAGTTCATTGGTCTTTTTGGTGACGGCGTAAGGCGACAGCGGATTGCCTACTTTCTCTTCCCGCTTGGGCAGGTTGGGTTCATCGCCGTATACAGAGGAAGAAGAAGCGTATACAAACGTTTTGACACCCGCATCTTTGGCAGCCGTCAGCATATTCACAAAGCCTCCCACGTTCACGTCATTGCTTGTTATCGGGTCTTTGATAGAACGCGGTACGGAACCCAACGCGGCCTGGTGGCTTACATAATCTATACCTTCGCATGCTTTCCGACAAACTTCAGGGTCGCGGATATCACCTTCAATAAACTCAAAGTTGCCGTAATCCGTAAACAGGTCGATATTCTTTTTTAGCCCGGTGGCCAGGTTATCCAGCACACGCACTTTGCCTGCACCGTTCATCAATAAATACTCCGTAATGTGGGAACCGATAAATCCGGCACCGCCCGTTACCAGGAATGATGATTTGCTTATATCCTCTGTATGAAATAGTGACATCTCTGTATTAATTTATACTCATGAATGATTCACCTGTAGCTACAGGCGGGGCAAACATATAATAAAATGTAACAACCAGCTAACGCGGATGTTCCGTTAACGAATTAATTGCAGGCACAAAAAAACCGTTCGTATCCGGAACGGTAATTTCTGCAGGCTCTTTATGACTTAAGCTTTCTTCTCAGCTTTCTTGTCGGCCTTTTTGGGGCGTGCAGGGCGGCTTACACCATATGAACCCATGAATATCTTGCCCTTTTTCGTGCGCTTGTCGCCTCTTCCCATGTTACTATTTTTTTTAATTAGGCTGCTAAAATACGAAAAAGGCAGGAAACTCACGTCTCATGCCTTTTTTTGTTAAGATAAACGGCTGATTATTTCTTACCGCTGATCTTAGTAGAAAACTCTTTACCAGCCTTAAACTTAGGCACTTTACGTGCTTTGATTTTGATAACCTCACCAGTTTGTGGGTTACGGCCATTACGTGCAGAACGCTCAGATACAGAAAATGTACCGAAACCTACCAGCGTAACACGGTCTCCTTTCTTCAGAGCTGCAGTAACAGCACCTGTGAAAGAATCTAATGCGTCATTAGCTTGTGTCTTGGTAATGCCTGCATCTTTTGCAACTTTGTCAATCAATTCAGCTTTGTTCATAGACTCAGTGTGTTTGGAAATTAAAAAACTTGTTTCGTGTTGAAGCAAATATACTCACGTTTGAGTCAGTTCCAAATATCCAATAGGTTTTTTTTACCCCCTAAAACCCTTGCCTGTATGGGCTTTCCACAGTTTATTCACAATTTCAGATCCCGGACAGGCAATTCTCCCTGCCGAAAGCCTTATTTATCAATACTTTCGTCATATTGGCAGGAAATTTGCTATTTGGGAACGCCCGTACAGTAAGGATTTCGGAGCGACAGCATTAAATTGTCACACCAACTCCATTAGGGTGCGAAAAGCGATGAATTTATCTCCAAAACGCTCCAGGCCCTTCGCCCTCATTTCTGCTGAATGTTCGGATATATAGTTGTCGTAGTCAATCATATTCTTGCAGTAGTATTGCGCCGCATAGGTAATACCATCGCTTTCGTCAACATCCAACAATCTGAAAAGCCTGGACTCTACGAACAAACCTGTTGCCATCAACTCGGGCATATGCTCTTCCTTCATCCACTGCAGCCATTCCTGTTCTGCCTCGTGGTTTATCTTAATTGTTACATTGTATAATACCATACTTACTTCTTGTTTACCACTTCTTTTCAATACTATCCAACATACCAAGGTAATTGGCATACCGCTCTGTGGAAATACTGCCTTGCATTACAGCTTCTTTCACGGCACAGCCTGGTTCGTTCACATGAAGACAGTTATTAAACCGGCATCCACTCATCTGTGCACGCATCTCCGGAAAATATTGTGCAAGTTCTTCTCTTTCGAAATCTATCAGTCCAAACTCTTTGACACCGGGGGTATCTATTATTCTGCCTCCGCCGGGCAGGTCAAACATTTCCGCAAAGGTGGTAGTATGCTGCCCCTTGCCGCTCCAGTCCGAAACCTCTTTGGTTTTTAATGCCTTACCGGGTATCAGCTGGTTTATCAGGGTGCTCTTGCCAACACCGGAGTGCCCGCTGAATAAGGTCGTTAACCCTCTCAGCCTTTCAGCCAGCATGGCTACGTCGTCTTTGTTAGTAGCCGACACGGCATACACTTCATAACCTGCATTAGTGTAAATACCTTTCCACTCCTCCAACACTTGCTGCTGCTTGGCATTCAGCAGGTCGATCTTATTTATCACGAGAATGGCAGGAATATGGTAGGCCTCTGCTGTCACTAAAAATCTATCTACGAAACCTGTAGAGGTACGCGGATTAGCGATAGTAGCCATAACTAATGCCGCATCAATATTGGCAGCAACAATATGCTTTTGGTTCCTGTTCTGCGGCGATACCCTGACAATGTAGTTATTCCTGTCTGTTACAGCGTGAATAATACCTGCCTTATCTTCCGTGTCCTCTACGTTGTACAACACATAATCCCCTACAGCTACGGGATTGCTCGAGGATATATCTTCGTCTATTTTTAATTTACCCTTTACCCTCGCATTCAGGAAATTACCTTGTTCGTCGCATACCAGGTACCAGCTGCCCGTCGATTTATATATAAGTCCTTTCTGTTCAGGCATCCAATGTAGTTTACTCGTATCTCAATGCAACTATAGGGTCTAACCTCGAGGCCTTTAAAGCCGGGTATATACCGGATAAAACTCCCACGCCTGTGCACAGGCTGATGCCCATAATTATCCAGCCCCATGGCACTATGAATGCAGTTTCAAACAGCAGACCGAACAGGTTGCCGATCAATATACCCAATATTATTCCCGTTACTCCGCCTATCAGGCTTATGAGTACCGCTTCTGTAAGAAATTGTTGTTTAATCGTCGATGCTCTCGCACCCAGCGCTTTATTGATACCAATCTCCCTAGTACGTTCAGCCACCGAAACCAGCATAATATTCATCAGCCCTATGACTGACCCTAGCAGTGTAATTATACCGATGAACAGTGCTGCCCAACTGATAACACTGATACTATCCAGCAGCATGCTGGCCAGGCTGTCATTCTGTTGTATGGTAAAATTATTTTCCATCCCTACGGGTAGCTTTCTTATTACCCTGAATAAACCTTCCGCCTCCTGCTGTGCCATATCTTTACTGGCTATATCATCCACCATTACGTTCAGCACAAACCTTTCATTATCCGTACCATACACCGCCCTCGCAGTCTCCAGTGGCAAAAACACGAGGTTGTCCGCATTCATGATCATGCTTCCCCCTTTCGACTCGGCAATACCTGCCACGGTATACTTGATATCGCCTATTGAAATCGTTTTACCAATCCCGCCCTTATACCTGCTGCCAAACAGAGTCTTTGCTACACCGTTGCCTAATATGCACACGGCACTGCCAAACTGTAATTCGTATTGAGAAAAATCGCGCCCCACTTCCAGGTCTGTATCAGATATTTTCAGGTAGTTTTCATCAATACCCATAATATTGATGTTCGGATTGGTTTTTGTGGAACCATATTTTACTGTGGCGATACTACTGCCCGACATAGACATGCTCACATCAGCCGGATATTCGTAACGCTTCTTAAACTCTTTGGCCTCCAGGTAAGTTATATCCTTACCCTCGCGCACACTTATCTGCAATCCGTGCGAACGTCTTTGCTTGATTATGTCGCCCGTTATCTGGAAGCTATTGGCACCCATCTGGCTGAAGCTGGTATATACCCCTGCTTTCATCACTTCTATTGACGTGAGGATACCTATCAAGGCAGTAATACCCAATGCTATAATAGCTATGGTGATGGCTGAGCGCAGCCTGTTGCCGCGAATAGCCCGGTACGCCAGGTTAAGATTGAACAGTAAGCGTGTCATCCGTTCAATACATTATTGTTTTACAAAACGTTCTGTCATAACTGCACTCCCCTCCCTGTTCACAGCCTTCAGTATGTAAACACCCGCAGGCAGCGAAACTGTGTTGAATTGAATAAGGTTTTTCCCTGCGGCACATTCTTTCACTATCAGGTCATTTACCTTCCTGCCACTCATATCGTATATCGCAAAGGAAATCTCTCCCGCAGTTTCCAGGTTAAACTTATACGACAAGTAAGTATTCACAGGATTAGGATATAACTGGTTTTCCTTTTGTGCACCTAGCTGCTCTACTTTCAAAGCAGGCGAACCCAATCTTACAATCCAATTGCCATACTCATTATCGGACCTGCCGTAGATGCCCTCTAGCCATACAGAACCCAGTTGGTTATAATCCACTTGCGAAGCCGTGTAATCACCCCATCGTTGTGCCTTTCCACCATTCTGACCGGTTATTGATGCATCTCCTTCTTTCAGCTTAACCATATTCGAATACCCGGCACCATCGTACACTATAGCGCCCATACCAGCCGGTGTATTGGGGCCTGTGTAGTTAAAGTTAACAATCGACTGATTCAGTCCCCAGGGGTTGCCTGTAAACGATATATTAGGATAGCCGAAATCAAGCGTATCGATAGAAAATATCTGTGCGTAGCTTACAGTCGGCGATGACTTGTAGTTAGTTATCTTACCATGGTAAACACCGGAGGCTCCGTTAGCAGTATTAATCGTCGTGCTGACAAATTGTATCTCGTCATTAATGCCATACGCACCTAGTATCCTGCCATCATTGGTAGCCAATGTGGCTGAAGTATCCGGTTGTCTGCCGTTAGGTGGCACACCGTATGCCAGTGGCGATTTCAACGCAGTTATGGAAAGATTGCCCCCCTGCGCAATTGTTCCGGGCACTTTCACCAGGAATATGGTATCGTTCTGCACATCGAAGTTCCTGTTCGATACAAAGTATTGTTCATTCGTTTCAGGCAACCATCCCGGCCTCACAGGAAAGAGGTTCCTGATAGACTTGCCGCCGTACTGTATACCATCCCATATTTTATAGTTCAATACTGTATCCGCTGCATATCCATTGTGCTTATTCACCTGATATATTACAGTTTCGCTAAAGCCGGTTTCCCATGGGGCAGCAAATTTTATCTTGTTACCGGTTATAAATACTTCATCCTTCGTTATCGCAACACCGGGATAATCAAACCATGTAGAATCATTCTTATAGTCTCCATAAAACTTGTACCAGGCCCATGCTCCATCGGGGTCATTGGACTGGGAAAAGCCTACCACAATATAGTTGTCGGCATCACGGTCATGCAGCATAACACATATGAACCTATCTTCCAACGGATCATACTGTACCTTCGGATCGTACCTGCCGGACAACTGCAAACCTACTGAACCTGAAAAGAAGCCAAGGCTCCGGCCCGTAAGTATTTGTCCGGATGCCGCATCCATAATCGCCGCGTTTACATTAATAACGGAAACAGCCTTATTACCACGTGATACAGCAAAATCATTGTCAGGTGGCGTACCCGGATTGACATTTGCCGCATAAGACTGTACAATTACAGGTTCTTTCGCTGCTGTAGTTTTATGAACAGCCCTCGATGCCCTGTGTGGATACATCATCGACAACTGTTGCTTTACCTTCTCCAGTTTTTTCTTTTCAGCATCTCCGTCCGGCGAAGTGGCTTCGTAACTATATACATAGGCATTGTACTTATCCTCTATTTCGCCAAAAACATTTGAACCGGCAAGCTTTGCCTGGTGCAATGTACCTTTTGCCTGTTGTGCTTTCGCTTGTATATTAACAAGAGAGACAAGCATTATACCTGCAATTATAAGTTTTCGCATTGTAGCTATTTTCACTAAAATTAAGAAAACCGCTGCATATAGCTATACAGCGGTTTCCAAACAATATATAAATAAGATGATTATCCCTGCAATGCCGCAGCGCCACTTACTATCTCTGTAAGTTCGGTAGTAATGGCGGCCTGGCGGGCGCGGTTGTAAGATATCTTCAACGAACGCAACAGGTCATTGGCATTTTCACTTGCCTTATCCATAGCGGTCATACGTGCGCCGTGTTCTGATGCGTTGGCATCCAATATAGCCTTGTATACCTGTGTATTCAATATTTTCGGCATCAGCTCCAGTATCAATACCTCTTCTGATGGCTCGAATATATAATCGGACTTAGCTGCTTTATCGTCTTTATTTTCCACTTTAGGTATCGGCAGGTAAGCTTCTGCTACAAATTCCTGTGTAGCTGCATTCTTAAACTTACTGTATATCAGCTCCACCCTGTCAAATTCCTTTTTCAGGAAGGCCTCCTGTGCATATATAGCCGCTTTGCGCACATTATCAAAGCTCAGGTCGGCAAATGTGCCCCAGAAATCTTCTACTACAGGATAGTTGTGACGGATAAAATATTCATAAGCTTTTTTACCTATCGGTAACATAGTTACGTTGCCATTGGCATGCTGTGTACTGTATTTTTCAGCAATTGACCTGCGGGCAGTTTTGATAACGTTTGCGTTGTAACCACCGCACAGACCCCTGTCGCTGGTTATTACTATCAGCAATACACGCTCCACTGTACGCTCCTCTGCCAAAGACAGGTCGACATCACCGGAACTGTTACTTACTATATTGCTCAGCATGTCCTGCAGCTTTTCTGCATAAGGGCGCATCTGAACGATAGCGTCTGTTGCGCGGCGCAACTTTGCGGCACTAACCATTTTCATGGCCTTGGTTATCTGCTGGGTAGAAGTAACTGATTTTATACGGCTGCGAACCTCTTTAAGCTGTCCTGACATATTAAAACTTGAATATGAGTATTAAACTGGGCGCAAAAGTACGACAAAAAACCTTCAAATCTTAAAAGCCATGGCTCAAAAAATCTGTTTTTAGTAACCTGTATCATTTTAGCGGCTGACAGTTTATACTTAGCTTTGCCGTAACGACATAATAAACAATAGCATATACTTAACTTGCTGTTTTTATTACTTTCACAAAACAAACTGAATTTTGAGGTAATGGCAGGATTAAATACGGACGGATTATTGCACAAGACAAAAGTAATTGCAACAGTAGGCCCCGCATGCAACACATATGAAAGACTTTTGGCACTTATTGAAGCGGGTGTGAATGTTTTCCGGCTCAATTTCTCTCACGGAACGCACGAGGAGCACAAAGAGGTAATATCACACATACGTAAAATAAACGATAACTTTCCCTTTAACATAGCAATACTTGCCGACCTGCAAGGGCCGAAGTTGCGCATTGGAGAAATAGAGAATAACGCCCTCACGCTGAAAGAAGGAGACGAACTCTATTTCACCAACGAGAAGGTTATAGGCACAATCGATAATATCTATATGTCCTACCCGGATTTTCACAAAGATGTACGTGTAGGCGAAACAATACTGCTGGACGATGGCAAAATAGAAATGGACATCATGGAGATCACAGCAGATAAGAGGGTGAAAGCCAGGGTGAAGACGCCGGGCATACTCTCGTCTAAAAAAGGTGTGAACCTGCCTGATACAAATATCTCCCTGCCCTCGCTATCCAATAAAGACCTGGCAGACCTTGATTTCATCATTTCGCAGCAGATAGGATGGGTTGCCCTGTCTTTCGTCAGAAAACCTGATGACATCGTGGCACTCCGCAATATCCTGAAAGAGAAAGACAGCCATGCAAAGATCATTGCTAAGATAGAAAAGCCGGAAGCGCTGAAACACCTGCGTGAAATAATATTGGCCAGCGATGCGGTAATGGTGGCCCGTGGCGACCTGGGTGTGGAACTACCACTGGAGCAGATACCTATGATACAGAAAAACATCATACGCAAGTGTATACACAGGGCCAAGCCGGTAATAATAGCTACACAGATGATGGAAAGCATGATAGAGCGTACCCGCCCCAACCGTAGCGAGATAACAGACGTAGCCAATGCCGTGCTGGAGGGCGCCGACGCCGTAATGCTGAGCGGGGAAACCGCAATGGGTAAATATCCGGTAGAGGTGGTACAAACAATGGTAAGCATCATACACGAGGTGGAAAAAGAAGAAATGGTGTATAACCGCAACCTGACTCCGCAGCCTCACTCCCCTTCGTTTCTGAGCGATGCACTATGCTACAATGCCTGCGAAATAGCAAAGGATGTAAAAGCCAATGCATTAGTCGGAATGACGCAATCGGGCTATACCGGCTTCATGCTATCGAGTTACAGGCCCCGGTCGCCGTTGTTTATCTTCACCAAAACCGAATCTCTGGTAAATCAACTGAGCCTTAGCTGGGGTGTACAGGCATTTTATTATACCCAGGAAGAAAGCCTCGACGATATTTTCAACGACCAGGTGGAGATGCTGAAAGCAAAAGGACTGATAAACACCGGCGACGTTATAGTAAGTACCGGCAGCACACCCATAAAACAGCACCTCCCTACTAATATGCTGAAAGTGTGGAAAGTGCAATAGTCGTTAACCGGCTACTGCTGCTTTCCTTACTAATGTAACCAGTTTGTCTATCTCCTGGGTATTGTTGTAGATATGAGTAGATATGCGGATGCAGTTTATCCCGTTTTCAGGTACCGCACGCACACGTATGCCATTATCTGAGCAGGTTTTATAGAATTCGTTATAGGGTATATTTTTCATTCTGAAACTATTAACCGCACAATATGACTGTTCCTCGGTTGGGGTTATTAATTCTACCTTATCTCCCAACGACATCAACTCTTGCTGTACGTAACCGCCCAGATACTTTATGCGGCTATACACGTTATCCATGCCAATATTGTTGAGAAAATCTACCGAAGCTATCACCCCCCTGGCCAACCCTAACGACTGTGTACCCCCAAAATACCTGTGTGCGCTATCAGCGTATGGAGGCATGTACTCAGGTGAGAGTACCATATCCCAATCACCACCCGAACTGCCTCCACCCACAAAGTACGGCTGCAGTACCGCGCCGAACTCCGCGCGTACGTACAGAAAACCCGTTCCCTTAGGGCCCAGCATCCATTTGTGGCAGCAACTGGCATAGGTATCGCAGCTCATGTCATGCAGATCCAGCGGCATCATACCGGGGCCATGCGCACCATCTATACAGGAATATATGCCCCTATCACGGGCCAGCTTGCATATTTCCTTCACAGGCAGCACCTGCCCCTGCGTACAAGGTATATGAGGCACTGCTATCACCCTCGTTCTTTTTGTGATCAGCGCTGCTATCCGTTCCAGGGTTTCAGCAGCGGTCGGGGCGGGTGTAAATGTTTTCAGCACAATTCCATGCAGCTTCTGCCTGTTGAGCCAGGGCAGGGCATTGCCTACATGTTCCTGGTCGGTAACGATCACTTCGTCACGCCGTTTCAATGGCACGCCCCAGCAGGCAATATTGATGCCCTCTGTTACATTATGTGTCAGTGCTATCTCATTTTTATCGCATCCTGTAAACGAGGCAATTGCATCTACACTATCTTCATAACCACTGTAGTCACCGTATTCATCTGTCCTCATCATCCCCTCACGTACAGCTTCTATTACCGGATAGGGCGAAGGGCCTAACGTGCCGTTATTCAGGTATATCTTGTCTTTTGTCAATGGAAAAAGCTGCCGTACATTATTCCAGTAGGCTTCATCTTCATCACTGATCTTATGGCCATTTGTTTTTGCCTGCAAAGCTGCCGCGGTTACATCGAATTCACTGAGTGAACATGCAGCTAATATAGATGCGGAACGTAAAAAGTTCCTGCGATTAAAATACATAGGGGTCGAGTTTGCAGGTACAATATAACTAAAAATAAATTAAATTCTAACGGCTCCTTATCAGCGCATATCCAAAGCCATCTGCATAATTATCCGATAGTCTTAATGTATCATTATATATCCCTTCCACCTTCCAAAATACTACGCCGGAAATGACATGTGTCTTGTTACCGGTAAAGATGTCCCGGGTCTCCTCCCATGTATAGGGGGCCTCTTCAATTTTTCCGTCTTTTTCAGTAATGAGTTTGCCAGTTTTGGTCAAAGTATAGTAAGTATTATCGAATCTGTTCATCTGGTCGCCGGTCATGCCGCCGGTGGAATAGATAAGCTGCCACCGCTGCCCGGTTACATGCTTCTTAATGGTATCCAGGGGCTTATCATACAGGGCAATATTAGAAACAGGTACAAATACCTCTTCTGCCATGGCTGATGATTGTGTTTTCTTACTACTCTTACAGGCCAATACAAACAATGAAAGGCTGAACAGAGCAACTATGGTTTTGCGGAAAAGTATCATAAGAATATTTGCAACAAAAGTAACAAAATACTATTGCCCTTAGCTCCCAAACCTGGGATGATACTTTTCCAACGTCTGCCGCAAATAACTGCGATCGAGGTGTGTATAGACCTCCGTGGTAGTGATGCTTTTATGCCCCAGCATTTCCTGCACCGCACGCAGGTCGGCGCCGGCCTCTACCAGGTGTGTGGCAAAGGAGTGCCTGAGCGTATGCGGATGAACGTTTTTCCTGATACCGCTCTTGCCCACCAGGTCTTTCAATATCATAAACACCATCACCCGGGACAGCTGCCCCCCTCGCCGGTTCAGAAACAACACATCTTCACAGCCTTTTTTTATTGCCGGCAGGTGCACACGCACATGTTCTTTGTATATTTTGATGTGCTTCACAGCCTCTCCCCCTATAGGCACCAGCCGTTCTTTATTTCCCTTACCAACTACCCGTACAAAACCCACGTCCAGGTACATGTTAGACATCAGCAGGCCGGTCAGTTCGCTAACGCGCAGGCCGCAACTGTACATAGTTTCCAACATGGCACGGTTACGCTGCCCTTCAGGTTTGCTGTGGTCTATAGCGGCAAACAATTGTTCTATCTCTTCCAAAGCCAGGTGTACAGGCAATGCTCTTCTCAGCTTTGGAGCCTCCAGTAGCATGGTAGGGTCCTGCGAGATAGCTTCTTCCAGCAGCAGATAACGAAAGAAAGATTTGATACCGCTCACCACCCTTGCCTGTGTATTGGCGGTCAGTTCCAGTTCATTGATGTGCGCCAGAAAAGACTGCAGATGTTCTAATTCTATGTTGGCTATACCGGTGCTGCTGTACTGGCTGAATATGTACTCCCCCAGCATCTCCACATCGTGCAGGTAGGCCGCCACTGTATTGTCCGACATGGAGCGCTCCAGTTGCAGGTAGGCTTTAAACCCCTTCAGGTAAGCGGGCCATACCGTATACTCTTTACTCATTTCTCATTTTGTCCAGCAGTTCCCCTATTTGCCTGGCTTCATCTTTGGTTATGTTGTGGCTCAATACCTTGAAAAATGGTTCTATGTGCGGGTCCAGGCTGTCCAGCAGGTCCAGCCCTTTTTGTGTAATGGCTATATCCACCCTGCGCCTGTTTTCTTTACACTCTTTCCTGGTCACCAGCTTTTTGGCTACCAATTTGTCTATCAGCCTCGATACATTCGACATTTTCTGTATCATCCTGTCTTGTATCTCGTATAGATTCATGGCTTCGCCGTGCTGGCCACGCAATATCCGCAATACATTATATTGCGGTTCAGTTATGTCAAAAGGCTTCAATATCTGGCCCATCTTTTGCTGCAACCATACACCTGTAAACATGACGTTCAGAAAGGCCCTGACATGCGGGTCTTTGATGGGTTTGGTTATCAGATGTTCTTCAACTGTGGGCATAACGATATCTTTTTTTGTAAACGGTAAGCGCAAAAATAAATAATAATAGTATTTTCTTAATATTGTTCAAACAAATATTATGCTCAATATAGCAATAATCAATGGTCCCAACCTGAATCTTCTCGGTACACGGGAGACCGATATATACGGGAACATGCCCTTTGAAGCCTACCTCGAAAAGCTAAAAAAAGCGTACCCCGGGGTAAAATTCTCTTATTACCAGAGCAATGTAGAGGGGGAATTGGTTGATCACCTGCATAGCTGCAGAGGACAGGCTCAGGGCATTATCTTCAATGGTGCAGGCTATACGCACACCAGCGTTGCCATTGCCGATGCCATTGCCGCTATCGCCATACCTGTTGTAGAAGTACATATTTCCAACATTTACGCCCGTGAAGAATACCGCAAAACCTCGCTGACCGCGTCCAAATGTGTGGGTTGTATTACCGGCCTGGGACTAACGGGTTACGAACTGGCACTGCAATACTTCATTAACTCAGGGACGAAAACCTCTTAGAAAGGAAGCAATATCCATACGCTTCTTGCCCTCCTGTTGCACCTCATCAGCATATAGCCATCCATCAGTTGCAGCAAAACGCAGGTAGGTTTTACCATCGGTATCGTAAGTACCGGGTGCTACGTTAGGCTCCTCCCTTCCTATATGCGATCGGTATATTTTAAAGACTTTATCCTGTAGCAAAGTAAATGCCACCGGGTATGGCGACAGCCCCCTGATGAGGTTATGCACATCCTGTACTGGTTTGCTCCAGTCAATTTTAGTGTCTTCCTTAAAAATCTTAGGCGCGTGCTTCATCTCTTCCGAACGAATACCGGACTGAGGAATTTCCTTCAAGCTGCCCGCAGCCAGACCTTTTACTGTTTCTACCAACAGTTCCGCACCTGCCTGCATCAGTTTTTCATATACCGTGCCTACATTATCTTCAGGCAGTATGGGCACACGCCGCTGTAACAGAATATCACCTGTATCTATCTCATGCCTGAGTTTAAAGGTGGTTACACCTGTTTCAGTTTCACCGTTGATGATTGCCCAGTTGATAGGCGCTGCGCCTCTGTATTGCGGCAGAAGTGACCCATGTACATTAATAGTACCCATAGGAGGCATATCCCATACAGCCACAGGCAGCATCCTGAAGGCTACTACCACCTGCAGGTCTGCCTTGTACGATGCCAGCTCCGCTAAGAACTCGGGATTTCTCAACTTTTCAGGCTGGAGTACCGGCAGATTTTGTGTAAGGGCATACTGTTTTACAGCCGACTGGTGCAACTGCATGCCCCTGCCTGCGGGTTTATCGGGTGCTGTTACTACAGCCACCACATTCGATCCTGCTTCCATCAGTGCTTTTAGTGACGCAACAGCAAAGTCAGGCGTACCCAGGAAAACAATTCTTAGTTCTTCAAATGTTGGCATAATCAGGGTTACAAAGCTAAGACCTTGTTAATACTAATCACAACATTTTAAACCTTTTAGGGCTAATTTCGTCTATCTCGTATACACTGCGGTATATATGCCCCATACTATTAATGAAACAGATGACAACCTGCTGCTGGCTTTCTTCAAAGATGAAGACACCAGGGAGGCTGCATTTACCGCAATAGTGAAGAAATACCAGCAAAAGCTGTATTGGCATATACGCCGTATGGTGGTGGAGCATGAGGATAGTAATGACATATTGCAGCTTGTGTTTATCAAGATGTGGCACAACCTGCAGGATTTCCGTGGTGATGCCAGCCTTTACACCTGGCTGTACCGCATAGCCACCAACGAAACCCTCACCTGGCTGGAAAAGGAAAAACGTCGCCGGGCGGTGTCGCTGGAGACTGGCGAAGGATTGTTAACCGAAAAGCTGGAAGCACAGAAAGGATTCGATGCTAACAGGCTGGAATGGAAACTGCAGCAGGCCATACAATCTCTTCCCGAAAAGCAGCGTATCGTATTCAGCCTCAGGTATTACGATGAGATGCCCTACGAAGAAATGGCCCGGGTGCTGAACACCTCCGAGGGCGCTCTGAAAGCATCTTATCATCATGCAGTAAAAAAAGTAGAAACATTTATTAAAGAGGGTTAAACAACCGGGGTTATATATAGTCAAACATACAATGGCAGGCAATAAAGACATATTGAGAGAACTGGAGGCAATAAACAGCCCTCTGGCCGGCGTCAGCAGGGATATGCCTTTCGACGTGCCGCAGGGCTACTTCGACAATCTGCCCGTGCAGGTATGGCACCAGGCCAACGAGGAGGTACTGCTGCCCGGCACCACCATGCCACATATCGTGCATCCTGAATATTTCGACACACTGCCGGAGCAGCTACTTGAATCAATAAAAAAGCAGGAGCAAAAACAACCCGCCACCAGGACAAATAGCATCAGCCTGTGGAAGAACATACGCTGGGCTGCTGCAGCAATGCTCATACTGGCTATTGGGTTCGGGACATACAGGGTGTTCAATCCCCAACCCGTATCGGTAGAGCAGCAACTGCAAGCCATATCAGACGAGGCCATCATGTCTTATGTGGAAGACAATATTTACGCTTTCGAAACTGAGACAATTGTTAATTATATGAATACCGCTGATATCAATTCAGCATCCA
>DATCSV010000025.1:0-4609 GCA_036568285.1 Flavipsychrobacter sp.
TTTCTTAGAAGTTTTCTCGATTCCGGTGGACTGTGAAAATACGTAAGGCGTGCCGGTGCCAATATCGATAGAGATATCACAATCACAGTCATAATCCTTTTTGCAGGAAAACAGGCTGATGCTGCAAAACACAGCCAGGAGTAGCATTTTAATCTTCGAGTTCATTGCGGTTTAGATTTAGTTTCAAATATAAAGGGTTTGTGTGATATTTTATGTATTCGGAGCAATGGTCGTAAATAACCTTACCATTGTCGCATATTAGTAGTTGTGATTCTATTTCTTCTTCAATATTTTCCATATTGCTATTGCCAAAAGAAGCGTTATGAATAAAAACAGTTTTTCAAATAGTGTTTCTGCAAATAGACTGCCAATTGTATTGATGCTGAACAAAATGAGGTAGCCCCACAAAATAATATTCAGTGTCCTGCCTGAAAATTTAAATGACACTATGTCCCCTTTCATTGATACCACCCACAGAAAAAATAAATTCAGCAGGATAGTAACACTCTCAAAGACATACATATCCGTGTCATTTTTTAGTTTACCTCCCCATGTAATATGATACGGTATAATCTTTAGTACAATACAGACATGAAACAAGACCGTTGGAACGATTATGCAGAATATTAATTTTATTGCCTTGCTGTATGCCGGATTCATCATACTTATTTTATTGTAGCGCTGCTTTAAATGACCGGAGACTTTCCTTTCACCAATCATAAAGGTATCGTTCATATTAGCTGTAAAAATTAACTTATGTTAATTTTCCGGGAGTATCTTATGCAGAACTTAGCGAATTGAAAGAGTGGTTTGGGCATAAGAAATTTTGATTCTTGCCAAGCAACAACGCAAAACAATCGTCTAACTATTAAACGCGTTTGAAAATGAAATGTATTACTGTTTATATTGCAATAGTTGCAGCTATTCTAAGTCCGCTACAATCATCGGCACAGAGCCTGAAAAAAGCTTTGTTTTTAGGTAACAGCTATACGGGTGTAAATGACCTGCCTAGAATGGTATCGGACGTGGCTGCTTCTGCAGGTGACACATTAATATATGACAGCAACACTCCGGGAGGCTACTATATAGCACAACATTTAGCTAACCAGGCTTCGATGGCTAAAGTGGCTGCGGGCAGCTGGGATAATGTGATATTGCAGGACCAGAGTATGGCATTGGCCTATCCCTCCACTTTTATGAACTTCCTGCCATACTGCGTTAAAATGGACAGTACCATAAAGGCAGAAAACAGGTGCGCGCAAACGATGTTTTATGCCACATGGGGCAGGAAACCCGGGGATCAGTATGTGTGCACACCTCCGGAATGTGACCCCTCCAGATTGATCGTCCGTACCTACTATGAAATGGATAGTGCAATAGGTAGTCATTATAAAGTATTTGCAGATACGCTGAAAGCTTCTGTATCTCCTGTAGGAACAGTGTGGCGATACATCAGGCGGAATTACCCGGCAATAGAGCTTTATCAAACGGACGACAGCCACCCATCTGTAGCGGGTAGCTATGCAGCAGCCTGTTGTTTTTATACTGCCATATTCAGGAGAGACCCTACACTAATTACATTTAACGCCGGGCTTGCCGGCACAGATGCAGCCAATATCAGGACCGCAGTAAAAGAGGTGGTATATAATCATTTGACCGACTGGAATATTGGTGTGTACGACTACCTGTTAGACAGCTCGTGCCTGCAATTGAGTATTGATGACAGATACAAAAAGACGCCGGAGTGGCGTATTGCACCCAACCCGGTAACTGATAAATTAACGGTAGAGCTGGGTGGCTATGAGCCGGGCAGGGTAATAGCTGTATATAATGTGTACGGTAAGCTGATAAAAGAAGTGACTGCAACACAAGGCCCGGTAAGCATTGACTTAAGTGCATACCCGCAGGGGATGTATATTATACGATCATCAGATAGCCCCCGGGCATATAGGGTTTTGAAAAGGTAGATTTTCCGCTGCTGTGGTGAGCTTTCATTTTTATTTTATCGCGTCATTGCGAAGTAGTATCAGCGGATACGGATGTGGCAATCTCACCACGCGAAAGATAGCTCACATTTGGATGAGATTGCCACACTCCTATTTACATTCGTAAATACTCGCTCGCAATGACGCGATTAGGGGGTTTCTTAGCTTTCTCGCCTTGAATTCCGTTTGCAAAAGGACTTTCTATTCTGTATGCAAGATGCCCTGCAGAACATCTTGAACAGCAGATACTACTTCGCAATGACGGGAGTAGGTGCTACCCCACCAGCGCCAGCTCGGCCCTTTTGGCCATTAGTTCCGGTTTTTTGAAGTTGTCCATTTCTTCCAGCGCGCTTTGCAGTATGGTTTTGTAGGTCTGGTGCATCTGGTATATCATGATGCTGTAGAAGAATGCCTTGTCCAGCATCTTGCGGTTGTTGGCCAGGCTCCAGCCTATTAGTTTCCAGAAGTATTTGCGGTTGCTGTCGGCTATGCCCAGGCGGTAGATGATGAGCAGTGCCATTTTCAATTGCTTAATGGTCAGCCGCTCTTTTATCTTCAGCGTGTTTTGCGGAAAACGGTAGGTAGCGAAGAAATTCTTCAGCCGCTGGTATGAGCCCTCGGGAGTATAAATATGGTTGATGACCTCGATAAAACCCCTGTACAACACCTGCGGGTCCATAATGGGAACGATGTTGGTATCGCCCTCGGTAAAGGCAAATGGCTTGGACAGGCGGCCTTCTATTTTTATACGGCGGTACAGGTCGGTGCCGGGGGGTGCTTTCAGTATGTTGACAATCGGCAGCGGTATGCCGCTCTCCTGTATGAACTGTATCTGCCTTTTGAAGATGGTTTCGTCATCTGTATCGAAACCCACAATAAAACCGCCCGATATAATGAAGCCCTTGCCATGCAACTCGTGTATGCTGTGCAGCATGTTCTTCTTCAGGTTCTGTGTTTTGTGCGATACTTTCAGGCTCTCTTCCGACGGGGTTTCTATACCTATGAATATATGCCTGAAGCCTGCGTCTATCAGCATCTGCATCAGTTCTTCGTCGTCGGCCAGGTTGATAGTGAGCTGCGTGGCGAAGTAGAATGATGGCTGCACCCGCTTGCGCCAGGCTATAAGCGCCGGCAGCAGTTCGGCCTTTAGTATACGTTTGTTACCTATCAGGTTGTCGTCGGCAAAGAGGACGAGTTGCGTATGTTCGTCGCCGTTGATGGCGTCCAGTTCGGCAATTATCTGCTCCGGCGTTTTGGTGCGGGGGCGGCGGCCCAGCAGGGCAGTCACGTCGCAGAAGTCGCACATGTAGGGGCAGCCGCGGGAGTACTGCACTATATCGTAGAGGTACTGGCTTTTATCCACCAGCTCCAGCATAGGCAACGGCGATGTGGTGACGTCGGCAAATTCTTTGGATTGGTATATGGGTTGGGGGTTGCCATTGGCCAGGTCGGCCAAAAACAGGGGCAGGGTTAGTTCCGCCTCGTTCAGCACGAAATAGTCAACGCCCGGAAAACGGTAATGCTCGTGCGTGAACAGTGTACCACCCGCTACTATCTTAACGCCTGCCGCATTGCAGCGCCTGATGATCTCGCCCGCTGATTCTTCCTGCACGTTCATGGCAGAAAGGAACACATAATCGGCCCAGCGGATGTCTTCATCACTAAGGGGGGCTACGTTGAGGTCGGCGAGTTTTTTCTCCCAATTAGCGGGCAGCATAGCAGCCACGGTGAGCAAGCCCAGCGGCGGGTATGCCGCCTTCTTGTCCACCACCTCCATGAAATGTTTCATTGCATAGAAGGTGTCCGGCATTTCGGGATATACTAATAGTATGCGCAAGACAGTTGTTTAAGCGACCGTAAGTTAGGAAAATAATAGCGGAAAGCTTGCCCAAGACGTGGGCGTAGATTAAGTTTTAAATAAACAATCAACTGAATTACAGAAAACCTGGTTATGGTAGATTGAATAATCCTACTACCGTATAGTTAGTTGTTTTTGTCGTTCCACCATCATTGAAAGTGCCCGAATAGCTAATTGTACATCTATTCGTTACAAGATCAACCTTGCCATTACCAGAAATTGTAAACGTATCAATTTGTTTGGTTAGGTTATGCTTACCTAATATCTTTTGACTGGGGATGTCCAAATCGCCATTTGTACAATCAAATATACACTTAACATGATAGACATCAGGGTTTGTAATATTCCCTAAGGAACGATTTGAAGAATAGTAACCGTCAGCATCATGATACATAAGAATTTTGCCAAAATATAAGTCGTCACTAGATGTATTTACGTCTGCTATTATAAAATTAAAATCAGAAGGTATCACAATGGATGAATTACTCTTATAATCGAGGTCTGTGTTAATAAAACCTGCTCTAAAAATATGGTTACAGTTTTTCTTGTCGATATCCTGAACGGTAATGTCAAACGTATATTCTTTTTCAGGGCCATCTTCCGATTTAGCTACAATTTTAACAGGATATGTACCTTTTTCCTGGAACATGGCTGATATAGTTAAATAGCTCCTGAAAGTCGGATATCCGGATGCTGTAGAAAAACTTCCTTTCATTTTTTCAGGAAAATCTTTTACAGATAAAAAAACACGTTTATCTGTTACTAT
>DATCSV010000026.1:0-6408 GCA_036568285.1 Flavipsychrobacter sp.
ATATTCGGTGGAGATGAAGAAGCGATGGCGATGGCTGCAGGAATTGTAGACACTACCAGCCCCGACCTGGTAGACATCAACTTCGGCTGCCCCGTAAAGAAAGTGGTGTGTAAAGGGGCCGGTGCGGCCGTACTTAAGGACATCGACCTGATGGTGCGCCTCACGCAGGCGGTTATTAAGTCTACCTCGTTGCCCGTGACAGTAAAAACACGCCTCGGCTGGGACGATAGTTCTAAAAACATAGAAGAAGTAGCTCTGCGCCTGCAGGATATAGGTGTGCAGGCTTTATCCATACACGGACGCACACGCGTGCAGATGTATAAGGGCGAAGCCGATTGGACGCTGATAGCCAAAGTGAAAGAAAACCCGCGCATCCAAATTCCTATATTCGGCAACGGCGATATTGACAGCCCTCAAAAAGCGCTGGAGTACAGGAACAGGTACGGCGTAGATGGTATCATGATTGGCAGGGCAGCAATTGGTTATCCCTGGGTATTCAGGGAAATAAAGCATTACCTGGCTACCGGCGAACATTTAGACCCGCCATCCCTCGATGAACGGCTGGATGCCTGCCGCACACATCTGCATGGTTCCGTGCAGTGGAAGGGTGAAAGGCTGGGCCTGCTGGAGATGCGCCGCCATTATGCTAATTACCTGAAAGGCCTGCCCAACATCAAAGAATTCCGCACACGCCTGGTTACGGCAGACAATCTGCTGGAATTGGAACACATATTTGACGAGATAAAGATGTACTACGAGGGAATAGCCCTTACTGCTTAGTAGGACATGTTCTTCCTGTGGAATTTAAGAAGGGCATAATAGCAAATGCTCACTACCAGTACGGAAAACATCAGGATACCCAATACATATTTCGGCGTCAGTTCCCTCGCTTCATCCCTGTATTTCTTACGCTCTTCCAGCAATTCATTTTCTGCCGTCAGCATCTTATCATTCAGGCCCAGCAGGCTATCCATTATTTTTTTGCCATTCAGCAGGTAGATCCTCTTGATAGCTACATCTGCATCACGGAAACCCTCTGTCTCCATAGTTCTCTTCAGCAGGTTGATACGGACATTCACCAACTCCTGTAATTCTGCTGCATGGGCAGCCTGTTCAGAATTACCTGCTGTAAGGAGGGAAATGGTATCCGCCGCCTGCCTCGATTGCCTGGTGGCTACATGAAAGTGCTCCAGGAAAACAGAATCACCCGTGAGCAGAAAGCCGCGCTGCGCCGATTCGCAGCTACTTATCTCCGCCTCTACCTGCCTGAGTTTCTGTTTTATCCTGACACTATGCGTTACGCTGTCAAATGCCTTATCCAGCACCTTGATACGATTGTAAAAGAATGCTCCGCAAAACAGCAACGATGCTATATAAATAACAAAGAGTATGCTGGTAAACTTTATGTAACTGTTGTTAGCCATACGTCTATATGCTTGGTGATGCCACGGGCAAGGCATAAAAGTATATAAAGTCAAATTATTTTTCATTTTCATCATGAGTATTTTCAGCTAATTGTCAAATATGCAGTGCCGGTTTGTTATATGACACTTGCGCGCCTACATTTGGTCATACGTTTTACCCGAAAAACTAAATCTTATGAAAAAGACGCTTACAGTATTATCAGCTTTTATTATTTCTGCGACAAACACCTTCGGCCAGGCACCGTTCAACACCAAAGAATATGTGGACATAGGCAACATCAAGGCCGCAATGTTGCTACATGGTGATATGAACTGGGATGTAGCAACCCAGTCAAGCCAATGCGAATTTCCTAAAGGGAGTGGCATACATTTATCCACGGCAACATCTGTATGGATGGGGGGATATGACAATCAAAATCAATTGCGGATATCGTCCCAGACATACAGGCAAACCGGTAATGATTTCTGGCCCGGCCCGCTGGACAACAACGGCAGCCTTAACCTCGCCACCAGTACTCAATGGGCACGTATATGGAAGGTAAACTTTATAGAGATCAGTCAGCATATCAGTAATACAAACCGTTCCGTAAACAATACACCCCCTTCCATTTTAGAATGGCCGGCAAAAGGCAATCCCTATGCGAAAGGCAATAATGGTGCATCGCTCACCATAGCCACCGACATGGCACCATTTGTAGACGTGAACAGCGATGGCAGTTACGACCCGCTCAGCGGCGACTATCCCGATATAAAAGGCGACCAGATGCTTTGGTGGGTATTCAGCGACAACGGCCCCACGCACAACAACACAGCATCTCAGACACTACAGGTAGAGGTGCATGCTAAGGTATATGCGTACAGCCGGGGTACAACACTGGACAATATTGTGTTTTACGAAATGGATATTCACAACAGGTCAGCGTCTGATTACCCGACCTTCAGGCTGGCCATAAGCGCTGATATGGACCTGGGCTATTTCAACGACGATTACATTGGCTTTGATTCTTCACGACGGTTAGGATATGTGTACAATGGTGCCACTACCGATGGGGCCGGGCAGCTGAACGCGTATGGAACTACACCGCCTATCGCAGGGTACACCTTCCTGAAAATGCCCGGTGACAATGGCACAAACTTCTTGCCTGCAGGCAGCTTCATGACATTCAACAACGACAACTCCGTAGCCGGTAACCCACAAAACGCCACAGAGTTCTATAATTATATGACTTCCCGTTTCAGAGACGGTAAGCATCTGAACAATGACTTTGCCGGCAAGGGCGTTCCCTCCTTCGGGCGAGGCAGTGGTCCACAAGCCAATTATATATTCCCGGGAGACCCCGCGGACACTACTGCATGGTCGGAATGTAACAGCTATAACCCCACAGGCGACAGGCGTTTTGTACTATCCACAGGGGATATATCCCTCGTTCACAATTCAAAAGCCAGTATTGCCTTCGCACTGGTAACCACCGAGCGGGGAGCTAATAACACTTGCCCGGGTGTAGACATCACAGGAATAAAGGATGTAACCGATACAGCCTGGAAATATTTTCAGAATCCTCCTTCGGGCAGGTTGACGGTTCAGGATATAGCGCTGAGCAATAGTTTACAATTGCACCCTAACCCTACAACCAACCTTTTGCATATCGGCCTGGTTGATGGCGCCCTGCCTGCTGACGCTGCGCTAACGGTATATGATATCACAGGCAGAAAAATGAATGTGAGCTACAGCAGGAATGGCAATACCCTGGATGCTGATGTGTCGGCATTACCGGCAGGAGTGTACAACATCAGGCTGGGCGATGCAGAGAAGCACGCAACTGCAGTATTTGTAAAACAGTAGGTTATTTCACCTGCCGGTAAAACAGGTAACCAGCAAGGATGCTGAAGATAATATTAGGTATCCATACGGCCAGCAGCGGGTCCAGCCCGGCTTTGGTGGCGAATGTATTGGTCAGTTGCATGGCCATAATATACAATGCGCTGATAATAATGCCCACAGCCAGGTGCAGCCCGCTGCCGCCCCTTACCCTTCTGCTGGCTATCGAGACGCCTATGATGGTCAGTATCATACCTGCAAAGGGTTGTGCTGTACGCCTGTATTTTTCTACATAAAAGAAGTTGAGGGTTTCCCTGCCCCTTAACTTCTCCCGGGCTATGTACTTATTCAGCTCGGGTGTGGTCAGTGCGTCCTTTATGGCTTCGTCTTCTTCCAGGTCGTGCGGGGTGAAGGGGTATTTCTTTTCCATCTCCGCCGTCTGCGTAAAGGTTTCTTCCAGGCTGTCGTTGGTGCGTATCTTCACACCATACAGTTTCCATGTTTTGGTTACAGAGTCATAGCTTACCCTGTCCGCCATCAGCTTTTCTTTTATGTGCGTACCCTCTATCGTTTCAGCCGTAAAACGGTAGCCAAAGTTAGAGCTGTAATCATAATTCTGAATGAACACAAACAAGTTCTCCCTTAGCCGCAGGTGTACGTTTTTGTCGGACGACTGTGCGGTATAGTGCAGATATTTATCTTCAAAAGCTATCCGTTTCTGGTTGGCAGATGGCACTATATAATGGTTGGCGATAAGCGACCCCAGGCACAGCAATCCTGCTGCTATCATATAGGGGCGCAGCAGCCGCTGAAACGAAACGCCCGACGCCAGTATGGCTATTATCTCCGACTTATACGCCAGCTTCGAAGTGAAAAATATGGTGGCGATAAATATGAACAACGGGAACAGCAATGCCGTGATATGAGGAATGAAATTGCTGAAGTACCTGAGTATATCTTCCGTAGGTACATTCTTCTTTACAAAGTCCTCTACCTTTTCCGAGTAGTCTATCACACAGGCTATTACAGCCAGTATCATGATAGCGTATAAAAACGTACCTATGAATTTCTTTATGATATAGAGGTCTAATTTTTTCATCCTCGCTTTACAGCCTTTGCTTTAGTACCGGTATCATTTCTTTTTTCCAGCTATTGAAATCGCCCTGTAAAATATGGTGGCGCGCCTGCTTTACCAAATGCAGGTAAAACGCCAGGTTGTGGATGCTGGCTATCTGCATGCCCAGTATCTCGTTGGCTACAAACAGGTGGCGCAGGTAAGCCTTGCTATAAAAGTTGCTGGTAGGGCAGTCTATCGTTTCATCTATCGGGCTGAAATCATCCGCCCACCTTTTGTTCTTGATATTGATAACACCACCGCCGGTAAACAACATGCCATTGCGCCCGTTGCGGGTAGGCATCACGCAGTCAAACATATCTATACCCATCGATATATTTTCCAGTATGTTCCAGGGGTTGCCTACGCCCATCAGGTAGCGGGGCTTGTCTGCGGGCAGGTGTTCGCAGCACAGCGCACTCATTTCGTACATCATCTCCTCCGGCTCCCCTACGCTCAATCCGCCTATGGCATTACCGTCACATTCCATTGATGCGATAAATTCTGACGATGCCACACGCAGGTCTTTATAGGTGCTGCCCTGTATGATGGGAAAAAGCGTCTGCTCGTACCCGTATTTGGGCTCCGTTTCGCCCATGCGCTGTACACAGCGTGTCAGCCAGCGGTGCGTCAGCTCCATCGATTTTTTTGCATAAGCATACTCACTGGGGTAAGGCGGGCATTCATCAAAGGCCATGATAATATCCGCGCCTATGCTGCGCTGTATATCTATTACGTTCTCCGGCGTGAACAGATGCCTCGAACCGTCTATATGCGACTGAAACAGTGCACCTTCTTCTTTCAACTTCCTGTTGTTAGCCAGCGAAAAAACCTGGTAGCCACCGCTGTCAGTCAGTATGGGCCTGTCCCAACCATTGAATTTGTGCAGCCCGCCCGCCCGTTCCAGTATATCTATGCCGGGGCGCAGGTACAGGTGGTAGGTGTTGCCAAGTATTATTTCGGCCTTTACTTCTTCCTTTAGTTGCTGCTGTGTTACCGCCTTTACGCTGCCTATGGTACCCACGGGCATAAAGATGGGGGTTTCAATATCGCCGTGCGCGGTGCTGATAACGCCCGCCCTGGCCGATGAGTGTGTGTCTGTTGCTGATAGTGTAAATTCCATTATTACCCTGCCAAAAGTCAGCTTTATAAACTGAATACCTTGTTAAACATTATTTGTTTCTTTGCCGTATGATCACCAATGCTGTATTCATACTGTTTTTGCTCTGCATAGCCATACAGCTCGGTTTCGTGCTTTACTTCTTCGTGCATATTTTTTCGCTCTCGCAAAAAGAAGCGGATTATACGCCGTCCAAACCGGTGTCCGTCATTATATGCGCACACAACGAAGCCGCCAACCTGCGGCACAACCTGCCGGCCGTGCTGGCGCAAAGATACACGAATGGTGCGGGTAATACACTGTTCGAGGTGATAGTGGTGAACGATGCATCAACCGATGATACGGAAGAGCTCCTGCAGGATTTGCAGAACATGCACAGCAACCTGCAGATAGTGAATATACCTGCTGACGCACCCCGCAAATATCCCGGTAAAAAACATGCGCTGAACGAGGCCATAGCCGTAGCACGACACGATATACTGGTGATGACCGATGCGGACTGTATGCCTGCCGGCCCGCAATGGCTGCTGCATATGGCACGCCCATTTCACACGGGTAAGGAGATTGTGACAGGGTACGGACAGTACAAAACGGAACATTCGGTACTCAATTCATTTATACGCTGGGAGACGGTACACGCCTTTATGCAATTCAGCTCCTACGCCCGTGCGGGCAGGCCCTATATGGCCGTAGGGCGCAACCTGGCATGTACGCGAACCGCCTTCCTTAAGGCACAGGCATCACCCCAGTGGGACAAACTGCCCTCGGGCGACGACGACCTGCTGATGCAGGCGGCGGGCGGCAAGCACAATGTGGCTGTGGTATCACACCCCGCAGCATTCACCGTCACCGAGGCCAAGAGCAACTGGGGCGAATACGCCCGGCAGAAACAAAGGCACCTGTCCACCGGCAAATACTATCGCTGGCTGGT
>DATCSV010000027.1:0-2219 GCA_036568285.1 Flavipsychrobacter sp.
CCAGCGATTGCAGGTACTCGATAGATATATGATGAGGTAACTCCATGTGCAGATGTTGAGCCTGCAAATTACTTATTCGGCTGCAAAATCCTTAATGATGGTGGAAAGGTCTGCCTCAACGCTCTTTTTTACAGTTTCTGTAATACGTCCTATCTCTTTACTCTCAGAAAGAACAATGATAGTAGGCACATATAATACTTTGTATTCTTCGTGTGCTGTGCCCTTGCCTTTCTTCTCCCGGTTAAGGCCGTAGAGGGTAAGTTTTTGTAATGGATAACCGACAGCGTCCAGTACTTTATACAGTTTAGGAATAAGATTATGCGAGTCCTCGCACCAGGTACCCATAAACACGACCAGCTGATATTTATTCAGTTCACCTTCCAAGTAACTTATGTCTTCCGTAGTGGGTTGGTAGGCTTCTATACCCTCCGGCATCCATTTGAATGATTCTTCCTGTTGCAGGTCAGTAAATGTAAACTGCCCGGTAAATACCAGTTCATTCCTGTCGTTGATAGCCTTGTCGAAACTGCTTTGTGCCTGTGTATGCATGGATGCAAATATTACCAGTATTAGAAATAAGTAACGCATGGCAGACTACTTAATGCTGTTTTTGAGTTGCACCAGTTTGTTGCGTAGTTGCAACAGCGAGTCCTTCAGGTCAACTGATTGTACAGATACTTTTTTACTTTCTTTCAGCTTGCCTTTAGCCCCTGCAATTGTAAAACCCCTTTCTTTCGTCAGGTGGTAAATGGTGCGTATTTCTTTTATCTGCTCGGGAGTGTACAGCCTGTCGCCCTTGCGGGTGGTGCGTACTTTCAGGGCAAACTCGTTGGTCCAGTAGCGGATATTGGATGTCCTGACATTGAAAATTTTGGCCACCTCACCTATAGAGTAGTATTGTTTTTCGCCTTCCCAGTCAGTAAACTTATCTTCAAGAGGCGCTGCTACCGGTTCCTGCTTCTCTGTCTTCTTAGCTACAGGCTTTTCTGCGACCTTTACTTCTTCAACCACCTCTGCAGCGGCCTCTTCCGCCGGCGCTTTTTCCTGCTTCTCCTTCTTCGGTTTGGGTGCAGATTTCTTCCTGCCCACAGCATTGAGCTGCTCCGGCACTATCTCTTCACCAAACAATGTCAGTATATGCGTACCCATCAATTACAAAGTAACAAAATTAACCTAATCATAATCCATGGCGTTTAAAAATCTATAATACCTGTATATGCAGCAATCGGGTATAAGTATATAAGGCATGGCTTTTTAGGTTAATTTTGCAGGGTGATGAAGTTAGCAGAATTATACGACCGGGCCTTAAAGTTTGATTTCCTCGGTATGGAAGAAGGGGTGTATTTGTTTCAACACGCCCCGCTTGCAGAGTTGATGTTTGTGGCCAATGAACTGCGCAAGCAGCAGGTACCGCATGGCAAGGTAACATGGATCATAGACCGCAATATGAACACCACCAATGTTTGTATCGCCAACTGCAAGTTCTGCAACTTTTACCGCATACCCGGCCATCCTGAATCGTATATAACAGATATTGAAACATATAAAGAGAAGATTGAAGAGACCTTCCGCTATGGTGGTGAGCAACTATTGTTGCAGGGTGGCCACCATCCTGAGTTGGGATTGGATTATTATACCACCCTCTTCAAACAACTGAAAGAACTATACCCCGACCTGAAGCTGCACGCCCTGGGACCGCCAGAGGTAGCGCATATCTGCAAGGTGTCTGGTGTTAGTCATAGCGAAGCACTGAAAGCACTGAAAGAAGCAGGTATGGACAGTATGCCCGGCCCTGGTGCTGAGATACTGAACGACCGTGTACGCAGGTTAATATCCAAGGGTAAATGTGGTGCGCAGGAGTGGTTGGATATCATGCACGAAGCGCATAAGGTAGGGCTCACTACATCTGCCACTATGATGTTCGGTCATGTAGAGACGATAGAAGAACGTTTTGAGCACCTGGTGAAAATTCGTGAAGTGCAGGCTAAGAAACCGGAAGAAGCCAAGGGCTTTATTGCGTTCATCCCCTGGACATTCCAGGATGTGGATACACTGCTGAGGCGCATACGTGGTACTAAAAACCTGACTACTGCCGAAGAGTATATACGCATGATAGCCCTCAGCCGTATTATGCTGCCGAATGTGAAGAACATACAGGCATCGTGGCTGACAGTAGGTAAAGAAGTAGCGCAATTGTGCTTGCATGCAGGAGCCAATGA
>DATCSV010000028.1:0-2046 GCA_036568285.1 Flavipsychrobacter sp.
ATTATTGGAGGATGAAAAAAAGTAGTATTAGTATGAAACAGGTTTTATTAGCTGTTATTTTAATGGCAAGCATGGTATCCTGCGGAGAAAACGTAAATGAGGGTGCTGCCAGCGAGAGAGCGGATGATACATTGATACAGGATAATACGGAAGTAGAAAAGATAATAGACATAGATTCGCTTACGAGCGAAACAAAATAGATTTTTGAGGTATAAATGAAACTATTATTAGAACACGCGCATGTTGAAGGTATTCGTTATTACGATGCCTACCGTAAGCACGGCGGATACCGCTCAGTAGAGAAGGCACTGAAAATGTCGCCGGATGACGTAACGGAAGAAGTGAAGAAGAGCGGCCTGCGTGGCCGGGGTGGTGCGGGTTTCCCTACGGGTATGAAATGGAGTTTCCTGGCCAAGCCCGAAGGTGTGCCACGCCACCTGGTGTGCAATGCCGATGAGTCGGAGCCCGGTACGTTCAAAGACCGCTACCTGATGGAATTTATTCCTCACCTGCTGGTAGAGGGATTGATAGTGAGCAGCTATGCACTGGGTAGCAACCTTACTTATATATATATACGTGGCGAATACGCCTGGATTGTAGATATACTGGAGCAAGCCATAACAGAAGCTAAGAACAATGGCTGGCTGGGTAAGAACATACAGGGCACAGGGTTCGATTGCGAAATATACGTGCAGCGTGGTGCAGGCGCCTACATCTGCGGCGAAGAAACTGCATTGCTGGAAAGCCTGGAGGGCAAGCGGGGCAATCCCCGTATTAAGCCACCATTCCCTGCTGTAAAAGGCGTATGGGGCAGGCCAACGGTGGTAAACAACGTAGAAACATTGGCAGCCGTAGTGCCTATCATTAATATGGGTGGAGAGGAGTATGCCAAAATAGGTGTAGGCCGCTCTACGGGTACTAAGCTGTTATCAGTTTGTGGTAATGTAAAAAAGCCCGGCATATACGAGATAGACATGACACAGTCGGTAGAGGAGTTTATCTTCTCTGACGAATACTGCGGCGGTATCGCCAAAGGCAAACGCCTGAAGGCGTGTATCCCCGGTGGTTCATCAGTGCCTATACTACCGGCCAACCTGTTATTGAAGACAGCCAAGGGTGAGACGCGCTACATGAACTACGAGAGTTTATCAGATGGGGGCTTTGCTTCCGGTAGTATGATGGGCTCAGGCGGTTTTATCGTGTTCGACGAAGACCAGTGTGTGGTGCGCCATACTATGAGCCTTGCGCATTTTTATATGCACGAGAGTTGTGGCCAGTGCAGCCCATGCCGCGAGGGCACGGGGTGGATGTACAGGATATTAAAAAATATCGAGTACGGAAAAGGAAAGATGAGCGATATAGAATTGCTTTGGGATATCCAGGGTAAGATAGAGGGGAACACTATTTGTCCGCTGGGCGACGCCGCGGCATGGCCGGTAGCAGCTGCTATCCGCCACTTCCGCGATGAGTTTGAGTGGCATGTCCTGAACCCCGAAGAATCGCAGACGAGAAACTATGGTTTGGCGCATTATGCAGACCCGCTGACTGTAGCGGCTGAATAAGCAAAAAGGAGATAATTATGGCTGAAGGAACGCCAAAAATGAAAGTAACAATAGATAACATTACCATAGAGGTAGACCCGGGGACTTCCATCCTGGAGGCTGCACGTATGATAGGTGGTGATGTAACACCTCCCGCTATGTGCTACTACAGCAAGCTGGAAGGGAGTGGCGGTAAATGCCGTACCTGCCTGGTGGAGGTGAGCAAAGGCTCGGAGAAGGATCCGCGCCCTATGCCTAAGCTGGTAGCCAGTTGCCGCACGGGTGTAATGGATGGCATGGAAGTGAAGAACATCACTTCGCCACGTGTGATAGAAGCGCGGAAGGGTGTGGTGGAACTGTTACTCATCAATCACCCGCTGGATTGCCCCGTATGCGACCAGGCCGGGGAGTGCCACCTGCAGGACCTGAGCTACGAGCATGGTACTGAAGGTACCCGCTACGAGTTTGACCGCCGCACGTTTGAGAAAGAAGATATCGGGGACTA
>DATCSV010000029.1:0-8255 GCA_036568285.1 Flavipsychrobacter sp.
TGGCCAAGCGGCAACCGGTTGAGTGAAAACTCTTGCCCGCTGCTGTGGAGAGCGAGGAAGCATAGTGCTGATATGACTGCTATGCTGCGCATTTATTCAGCCTTCAGTCGCTTGAGCCCCTCCTGCGGATCTTTATAGTTGGGAGCAAATACCAGTGCCTGTTTGTAATCTATTATAGCCTCGGCCTCCTTCCCCATCGCTTCATAGGCCAATCCACGGTTGAAATAGGCTTCCGCGTCGGTAGGATCAAGCTTGGTAAGAATATCGTATTGACGGAAAGCCTTGTCTAGTGAATCTTGCTGCATATATATGTATCCAAGATTGTAATAAGTACTGGCATAATTCCGGTCTTTCAATATCGCGTTGATATATTCTTTTTTGGCCACCTCATAATCGCCCCTGTCCTGGTAATAGACACCCCGTGCGTACAGCGGAAATACATCCATAGTATCCAGCAGGTAAGCGTTGTCGTAATATTTCAATGCTATGGGGTCGCCCTTCATGCCATGCATAATACCCAGTTGTATCATGGCATCGCGATAGTCGGGCTGCACCTGCAGGGCTGTCATAAAGTTGGATATCGCCTTGTTGGTGTCGGAGAGGCTTTTGTACACCATGCCCTTCAGGTAATAACCCTCGGGGTGGTACACATCCTGCCGCAGTACAGTGTTGATCTCAGCCAGCGCCTTGTTATATTCCTCTATATACAGGAACATTTTAGCCAGCTTAAGGTGGGCTGTCTTATCATCAGGATTTACCTTCAGTGCCCGTTCCAGCCATAACACGCTTCCGTCCAGGTCCTTATGTTCGAACAACATATCGCCAATAGCACTGTAATATTCAGCACGGGTAGAATCTAATGAAATCGCCTTTTTATAATCTTTTATCGCAAGGCTGTCTATTTCCAGCCTGTCCAGCAGCACCGCCCTTTCAAAATACAATTGTGCATTTTTAGGGTCCTTTTTTATTTCTTCTGTTACTTTACTCAGGGCGGGTTCGCGCTTGAACAAAGGGTTGTCTTCCACTTGTTCCGCATCGTCGCCGCAAGCCACCATCAACATGAGCAGGGGCAATATGAGCCATTGTATCTTCATTTGCTTTATATCTGTCTTTGTACCAGGGTACAAACTTAAATAATTTGGAACTTAGCGCACCATTACCTTCCTCACCTCCTTCGTGTCGCTGAAGCTGAGCACTACCAAATATATACCGCTATACAGGCTGCCCACATCGAAAGTGTAGAATAAAGACTGGTAATCGAACTCCCTGGCAGCCACTATCCTGCCCAGCATATCTGTAATATATATGCTTTGCAGCCCCTGAGGTTGCCTGCGGAAAACGATGTTCAGCCTATCGTCTGTCGGATTAGGATAGGTTGTAAAATCGTTGAGCGTAGCGGTTGAAGAGGGGTACTCGAGCAGCCAGGGCTGTTGTGTAAAACCATATGTATCTCCGCCCGGTGTTAATGTGCCCCTCATGCGTTGTACCTGTCCGTGCGTGAACATCAGCAGGCAACGGTCAACGGAATAGTCCATATAATTCATGAACATGATACCTGGGGGTGTTTTGGAACACCCGTCTGTCTTAGGGAAGTTCGGACAACCGGATGAAGGATATGCCTGTGGTGGCGTATCTGCTATTCCATCATCGTCTCCACCGTTCTGCGGGCATTTACCATCTTCTTCGCCCCAGGTATGCAACAGGTTGAAATAATGCCCCACCTCGTGCGTGAGCGTGCGTCCCATATCGGAGCCGGCAACATAGAAATCGGTGAACAGCGTCCGCTTGCCCAAAGTGCCATAATGTACTACAATGCCTTTTTCCACCGGTGATATACCATAGTCGTCTGAAGCCAGCCAGGTAGGCACCGCCAGCCCCAGAATATTCGTGGCAGCCCCTCCTTCCAGTGGATTTATCACCCATATATTCAGGTAACTATCGGGGTCCCACGCATCAACGCCGCCGTTAGTAGCGTATTTTGCCCCGCTGAAGCCAAAGCCCGAGCCCCATTCATTTTCTACATTGAAACCATTTTTGCCGGTGATAGTTATCTCGTATCCAGGTGTGGCCGAGCCATCGGGCGCGGTATGCGCCAGCGCAAAACGTATACCTGCATTGCCGAACAGAGGCTTAAAGTCCTGCGGTATACCAACACTGTCGGCGTTCATGGCGTTAAAATCACGGTTGAGGACTACTAATTGAGAGTCGATACGCCGCTCAACACCTGCAATACCGCCCAACTGGTTGAGTTGCGACTGAGTAAGAACTACATGAAATACAACGGGCACCACCGGCGTGCCGGCAAATGTAGTCTTGTACACCGCCCTGCTCTCCTGCGTAAAGGTGTGCAGTGTATCGGCCAGGGCCGGGTAAGCATTAACCAGTGAACGCACAGTTTTGTCAAAACCACATTTGGCACCATACTGAGCCTGTGATGAGACCGCGAACATTGTGCATATAGCGACTATGATAAAAGACCTGAGGCTTTGTGTGAGTGTACGCATCTGTTTCAAAAATACGTATTCGAGCTGAAAAGAAAGGTTAAAGGCTATGAACCAGTTTTACCCAGCCTGTAATAAAGATTGACGAACACCATTGGGTTGAGCATGTGCCCTTTCAACTCAGGCTGCAGACTGAAGTATTGCATGTTCTTATCTATCATGTCCACCCTGTACGAAGCCCCCTGGTCGAGGAAATAGATATAATGCAACTGCGCACCAATGCCATAATACAGTTTTGAATTACTCTTCAGTGGGCGGATATATTCAAGGTTGAGATAAAAGGCCGGGAGAGTAGCTTTATTGTAAAAGCTGGAGTCTTCTATTACCCTCATTATGTCGTTATCAGAGCGCTTGCTGATCTGCACACGGTTCCCCTTCAAAGAGTTGACCCCTACTCCAATGCCGTACAATAATTCGGCATCATTACTCATTTCTTTCCGGAAACGTCCCAACAGGCTCAGGTTCATGCTGGTGAAGTTCATATACAACACATCCTGCCCTGCATTGAAGCGCACCACCGGCAATATCATAGGCGCTACACCAGCTATCAACGAACCAGTAAAACTACCCTCACCGGGTGTATAATTAATTGCCAGTCGTGCGCCCGGCACCGCCGATGCATGATTATGCCCTTTCACGAAGCTGTTGAACATTAAGGGGAAACCTAACTCCGCACCTGCACCGATATCTACCTGCGCCCTGGCTTGAATAATAGCGCAAGCCAATACACATCCTGCTATGAAACCTTTCATCAGTTGCAAGATAGCACAAAAAAGGCTGCCGTATTGCGGCAGCCCTGTATCTCGTTATGATTGCGCGATTTTGGCACCGCGTGCAGGCAAGGCCACCGTCCCCCCGTGCTTGACGGGTGTATCCGGCTGCTTTCTCAACCTCTCCACAAACTGGTTGCTCGGTTTTTCCACCAACAAGTACAGCAGGTAAGACGTTGCCAGGCAAATGGGTATACCCAGGTACCAGAAGTACAGGCTATGTATATAGTAGTAATTGTAGCCAAGCTTCACGGCAATGATCTTCACCAGGAATATCGTAGCCCAGTGCGTAACATACAGCGTATAGCTATAGTTGCCGATCTTCTCCAGCCACTTTATCCGGAAGTTGTATTTGAGCGCTGAAAAGAGCAAGAGGTAAGTAAACGCAACGGTCATTATACCGGTGAGCTTGTTATGCTCTCCACCAAACAGGTAACCTTTAGCCACCACCATTGCCTCGAACAAAACCAATATAGCAATGACAGCCGCCGTTTTGCTCAATTTGAAACTGCTGATGAATTTGTCTTTGTACTTATAAAATAATATACCTACGATAAAGTATATACCGTATTCTATACTAAACTGGAACAAGGTATTAGTGTGATCGGGATTGTGATATGCCTTACCGTATACCATCCAGCCGGCAACATAAAGGAAGAGCATACCTGTTCCAAATAAACGGAACTTGCTGATCATCCAGGGAGCCAGCAAATAGAAAACCACCTCGAAAGGCAACGACCAGTACTGGTGTGTCAGGTGGTTGTCTTTGGGCATGTAAAAAAGGTTGGATAGAAGGGTTGGTAAATGGGAAATTTTTTCGAATACCTCTTTGATGGAAATGAATCCCTCCGCTTCGTTGTAATATACATAAGGGACGAATGCCCAGATAAAAAATATCACAACGAAACTCCAGAGTATACCCAAGATGTATGGAGGATACAGCCGGACCAGTCTTCGCTTATAGAAGCTGACATTGTTGGTATTACTTCTCAGGCTATGAGCAATTGAAAAGCCCGAGAGCAGGAAAAACAGGATAACGAATTCGGACCCTAAACCGGTGTGGTTCATTATGGTCATTTGCAGCCACTCATACCAAGCCCAGTTTTCTTTGGGATTTACATGCTGTGCGTACATCGTGGAATCGGAAAACAACGCTCCGCGTGAGTGATTGATAACTACATAAAATGCTGCTAATCCTCTCAACCAGCTGAGAATACGCCAGTCGAGCCTGGTGTTTTGAGCCTGCTCTGAAATCATGTGTTTATATTTTTTGTCCTGAATACTACGTTGTCTCGCTCGCAGATATTAGGCATGGTGGTGGCTGGTGTTACTGTCGGAAACAGAACACAGGTGACGTTACCGGCTTTACAACCGGGTAAAAAGGCAAACAGAGCGAGGCAAGCCGAGGCCTGCCCCGTTCTGTTCCCTTATATAAATATGATATTAAAGTTGCGTAGCTGTGTACACAACACCTACATCATAAGTACCTGCAGGGTAAGAAAAACCCGGAGTAGCCTGGTACTTAATTGTAAACCTCTGGTCTGCACCGGCTGAACCGTTGTTGATCAGGTCGATGTTGAAATCCCTTAACGTGTAATAAGCTGACGTAGAATAAGGGCCAGGTATAGTACCGCCAGTCAGGTCAGAAACCACCATCAGATTCAGCACACCCGCAACCGGCATTACCGGTGTAGGAGAAGCGCTACCTGTGTAAGTGAAGTTCTCAGCATTTGTCCTTACAAAAACGTTGAAGTTTTTGTTGCTGCGTACCCTCAGTTCCTGGTTAGCTGATTCTACACCATTTACGTAATCGTTAATAGTTGCGAACTGCATTTCTACCAAAGGACCTACATCAGAACCATTGGCCATGAAAGTGATGTCGATAGCATTTTGCAACTGAAGTTGAACACCCTGTGTTGCAGAAGATGATTGTTGTGCGTTAGCAGTATAACCCAATACTGACAGCAACGCTACTGAAAATAGCTTTTTCATAAATGTGCTTTTTATTTTTAAAGTTTATGATGCAAATATTACCATGCTGAAAGTGCATTCCTAATTTTTTCGATGGTTTAACTACCATGGCTGTTATGCGTTAACCAGTAATTAACACGCATTTAGTGGCTATGCACCACTATGAAATAGTTAACGGGGACTATCGAAAGTTTTCACCAGCGACTAACAATGAAAGATGCTGTATTTACAACCCTTTCGGGCAGGTATTCTTAATTGCTTGTTAAGCGGTTTTAAAGGGTTGGTTAAGCAGGCGGAAAAGTTTCTTCGTAGCTCTACGGCTTTGCATATTTGCATGTAATTGTACCAAAGCAAACAAACGAACAAGCACAAACTTTAAATAAAACACAGCATGAGATACTTAATGACATATCCCGTAGGACTGATACTGAAAATGTATATGGCCTATGCACTGATACTGACAGAGCGTGAGAAAAGAAAAGCACAGCGCATGGAAAGAGCTATAAAGAAACCTGCACTTCACCCCGCGCTCGGTAAATAATTACCACTTACCTTTTTGTATATAAATAAACCCGCCGTTCTGCCAATCGCTGTTGATCGAAAAGTTAGTGATGGCACTGATACAAGAAGCAGTTTTATCTCCGCACCTTACCATCTGAGAGTTTTTCCCATCTGTAAATATAGTAGTGATATAATACGTCTTGCGTGTACCTGGCAGGTAAATAGCCCAATCGTTCCCAGCGGTAATACCTTTTAACGCGCCGACCGTACGATAGTCTGCAAACGGCAGCGTATCAGGCCGACCGGGGTTAACCGGCGCCTGGCCGTAATAAATGTATTGGGCAGAGTCAATTACCGGCCCCCACTGGTCGTCTTTCTTATACCGCCTCAAAGTAAAACTGCGTACTTCACTCCTGTCGAAACCGGTAAATGCAAAATCAAAAACTTGTGACGTGCAGTAGATTTTCTTTTCGCAGCAGGCTGACAACCCGATAACCATTAAAAGCAAAATAATTGACCTGTACATGCGTACCTATAATATGAACAAGGTAAAAATACAGGTTATCATGCAGGTAGAGAGACTTTTATTGTCATCGCAATATCACATGAATGGGAATGGGGTAACCATAAAATATCGCCGGGTATATACTTTGCAAGAGTTTTTTTATAAATTGGGGACTGATTGCAAATCACATTACAATAAAACTATGCGTATTACTTATAAGATTATCGGCATTTTCGCAGCAGTAACGGTTTTGGCCAGCTGTGTCAGGAAAAATGAAGTTATAGACCCTGAGCCGCTGCCAGCAGGTGGCATAGGTGGAAAGGCCACATTAAGGGTTACCGCACAACACCACAAGAAAAATATCAATACCGGCGTCGTGTACATCAAATATGCGTCTAAAAGCATGCCTGTGATCGATAGCTTCAATGCAACGGACACAGTAGATGCTACTAACCCCACAGCGGTATTTGAGAAACTGACACAGGGCGATTACTACCTGTACGCAAAAGGGACTGACTACAACCTGCCCCAGGGTAATGACGAAGTAATGGGTGGTGCACATTTCAGGGTGATAGACACACTGGAGAAAACATACGACCTGTACCTGCAATTAGACAATCCCGCGCATCACGAGCAGCCGTAGATAAACATTTAATAATATTTTACTATGCCACTTTATTAAGTGGCATTTTTATTGTGATAACTCTAAAAAATATTTAAAAACAGCAGCGTATCCAACCTTAACTGAAAATTAAACGTCTGATTATTAACGACATAAACTACTTTATATGAATAAATTACTAATCGCACTTGGCATTGCATCTTTGTTTACCGTCAGCAGTTGTGTGAAGAAACCGGAACCTACGCCTACGCCCACTCCAACACCCACAGGCAACGAAGTACATTTCAATTTCGAAAACTACTTTGGCAACGAAGAACTAGAGCTGAATACAGGCAACTATACTACGATGAACAATGAGCAGATCAAGGTCACTATGTTTAATTACTGGATAACAAATATTGTGTTCATCAATAAAGATGGCAGTGAATACAAAGAGCCTGAAAGCTATCGCCTGCTACGGGGTGATAAACATGCTACTCACCATTTCCATGTGCCGGATGTGCCCGCGGGTACCTATACGGGCATGAAGTTTATAATAGGTGTAGACGTGCCCCGCAATACCAGCGGTGCACAGGATGGGGCACTTGACCCCGCAGTGAACGGCGATATGTACTGGAGCTGGAATACCGGGTATATACAAGCTAAGATGGAGGGCACGTCGCCACAATCGACAGCGGCCAATAACGCTGTGATATACCATATAGGTGGTGTAGAGCCGGGCAAGGAAACCCCAAGGAGCGTAACGTTGAATTTCGGACAGGATATGACAGTAGGCGCACAGGCCGGTTCTATAAAAATAAAAGCCGATGCCGGAAAATGGTTTGGGCCGGGCAACCCCATATTAATAGAACAGGTATCTAATACCTCTCATGGTGGCAGCGCCAATTCGTTGAAAATAGCTGACAACTACCAGCAGATGTTCAGTATCATGTCTGTAGGAAATGAATAGTAACTTTATAAAAAAGGAACAATGAAAATGACAATGAAAGGGTTAATATTTATGAGTGTTGCGGCGATGCTGCTATTCACTGCCTGTGAACGGAAGGAAACTGTGACAGTAGGCGGAAAAGGTGGCAACGCGACGCTAAAAGTCACACCGCAACATCATGGAGATAACATTGACAGTTGCACTATTTACCTCAAGTACAACGCGCAGGACAAGCCATCATCTTACGATGAAGAGGTGAAATGCGTGATGGTAAACGGGAAACCCGTAGCTACTTTCACCAACCTGAACAAGGGCAACTATTACGTGTTTGGCAAAGGTTGGGACCCTGACATAGAGCAGGAAGTAGAAGGCGGCATCCCTTACACGATAGCTGAAGAAACGACAAAAGACATAACCGTACCTGTGACGGAAACAGGGCATTAATAAAAATAATTCA
>DATCSV010000030.1:0-14301 GCA_036568285.1 Flavipsychrobacter sp.
AGATACCGCTTTGCGGTACGACTCGTTATATCAGTATATTTTAGAACAAATAAAGCTAAATAAATGAGAAAGGTATATCTCTTTCTGACATTAATGCTCACAGTTGGTTTTTTCAATGCGAACGCAATTTATGTTCCTATTACACATACTTCCGGAACGGTAGTAGTTGGAAACATAAATGTCACCGTAACGCCATTGAGAGGCCCGAATACCGGAACATTTTGTGGTACCGGGCCTTACCAGATAGGAAAAAACTATTCTGACGGTTACAGGTACGATTTTGGTGCACCGGTGACGCATGTGCGCCTGGAAATGACCAGGATACACAACGATGATACTATTCGCATAGCGATTAAAACCGGTCCGGGTGCTACACCTCATACGATGTACAATCTTACTGCCGGCAACCTTACTGCATTTGCCGGTACCTGTACCATGACATCTAACAATATGATAACACCAGGTGGCGAATTAAGCACCACCGGCGGTGCTACCGGCCCTGGTCAGGGTATACAGGTGGATATTTCACTTACCCCTGCTTTAATTCACGGCTTTACAGTAGAGCACATTAGGGCTGCCAGCAACAACATCGCAAGTGACGTTTATTATTCAGCTTACCTGCAGGATGACTCTTGTTCCCTGGGTTTCCAGGCCACTGTTGATTCTCCTGTGTGTTCAGGCAGGGATGTGCAATTAGACGCTACTATTTTCCCTAATACTACTTATGCATGGACTGAGAATGCCGTGGGTAACCCTACATTTTCTCCCTCTGCTAATGTGAGGAACCCTATGATAACTAACATCAATGCGGCTCACGGTGGTCAATACTTTGTTACTGCAACGCGCGGTACTTGTGTTTACAGGGATACTGTCAATATAAACGTGACAACTTCACCTAGTTTTACCGGTGTACAACAGGCGGGCCCTGTTTGTCCGGGAGAAGATGACACTTTGTCCTTGATTAACCTTAGTCTGCCTATTGGTGGTACGGTATATGCATACAGTTCTTTAGGATCGCAGACATTTGACCCCAACCAGGGTTATATTCTGGAGTTCCCGAATATGCAGCCCTCCCAGGCTAATATCTTCTACTATGTTTATGCAGAAGATATCCAGGGTTGTAAAACTGATACTGTGGCACACCTGATGCTCATCAATGAAGATGTGTACGCCTCTTTCACGCCAGACGTAAAAGAGGGTTGCGAACGCGATACTGTGAAATTCAACAATACATCTACAACAGATGGTGTGCTGTTCATTACCTCTACATGGAATTTTGGAGATGGTTCTCCTTCTGTAACAGATACAGCGCCTACACATTATTACCAGGTACCTACTCCTAACTGGTTTCAAAGGGATTATAATGTCAGGCTGATTGCAGATAACGGTAAATGTAAGGACACATTGGTGGTGCCCCTTAGCATTAATCACCCGGTTAAAGCTGAGTTCCAGATTGACGATGACAGCATTTGCCAGGGAGAAACTATCACTTTTACAGCGGAAGATAGTTCTTATGTGAAGCCTGGTACTACGCCAATGATGCTTTGGAAGTATGGCGATGGTGGTACTGACACGGTATTTAACACAACACATATCTATTACAACTCCGGTATTTACAACCCTGTTTTCGTATTAACCGATTACCTGGGTTGCTCAGATTCTTTCACATTGCCTATTGTGGTAGACTCCAGCGGTTATGTTTTCTTCAATACTGATAAGGAAAACGTGTGTGTAGGAGAGGAGATAGTCTTCAAGGGTGAGTATTCTGTTTTTGGTTACGTATCAGCCACATGGGATTTTGGAGATGGTGTAACAATACCCGATGACACCGTGGTGTACCACTCTTATGCTCAACCCGGCACCTACGATGTAACCTTCGATATTATATACCGTATCTGTCCCGATACTACCTACACTGGTCAGTATGTAGTGAAGCCGGTACCTAACGTTTACCTCGGGGAGGATACATCTATATGCCCCAACGGAGAGCCTGTGTATATTCAAGATATATATAGCGCATCTAATCCGCCAAGCACCACATACCAATGGCATACACCTACAAAAGATGTTACGCCGGGTATAGCGGTTCGTCATCATGGTAGCTACTCTGTTACTGCAAACCTTGATGGTTGTACGGCTTCAGACACGATAGTGATAGATAAGAACTGTTATATTAACATTCCAAACGTATTTACACCAAACGGTGATGGTAATGGTGACTACTTCCTGCCAAGGCAGTTGCTGTCGCGCAGTGTCTCTAAGTTTGAAATGCATATTTACAACCGCTGGGGCGAGAAGGTGTTTGAAACAAATGCCCTGAATGGCCGCGGATGGGATGGTAAATACGGTGGCGATGACCAGCCGATCGGTGTTTACATCTACCTCATCAACGTTACATTTGCTAATGGTATCACAGAGCGCTACCAGGGTAATGTGACTCTATTGAGATAAGAATAACAAACAATGATATACTTCAAAGGCAGCCATTCGGCTGCCTTTTTATTTTCGTAAACATTTCTTCTGTTATCCCCCATAGTACATATTTCTATGGCTATTATTAACACTTGGGAATGTTGTTAAATATTATTAAATATCCACCCAACTGATTAATAATGGCTTATGTCAATCTTGGTATAAACGCTATAAAATGGTACGAAAACTAATATCAGTCCTTTCCCTATTGGTAGTTACCAATCCGGTTTGGGCGCAGCCATGTAATGTTAACTTCCAGGCTACAGCGGATGATCCTGTATGTTCCGGTAAGGATATACAGTTGGATGCAACACTAATACCTGGCGCAGTGTACACCTGGACACCACCTGCTGTACCCCCGCCTACCTGGTCACCTTCCTCCAACGTCAGGGATCCTAAACTGTTGAATATTTCACCGCTTCAGTCGGGAACTTATACAGTAACAGCAACCATCGGTCCTTGCGTGTACCAGGCTACTGTCAATATAAATGTCACACCTACACCCGATTTAGGGAATGTGGTGCAGGCAGGCCCGGTTTGCCCCGGAGAAGATGATACTATTTCTCTGCCTACTATCAACGCACCAGTAGGTGCTACAGCATATATCTTCAATGCATCGCTGAATGATGTCTTTGATGGTAATTATAATTACTTCATGAACGATGTGCAGAAACAGCAGGCAGGGTTCTATTTTATCTATGCAGAAACCCCTAACGGGTGCAGGTCTGATACCGCTGCCTTTGAATTTAAAGTGAATCCTGACGTTTACCCTGACTTCTCTTTTGAGATCAAGGAAGATTGCGAGGAGGATGAGGTGATATTTACCAATCTGACAACCAGTGATGACAACCTGGGATATATTTCTAACTGGAATTTCGGGGACGGAACACCATCACAGAATATTACTGATGGTATACATACTCATTTCTACAAAGTGCCGGTACCCAATTACACAGACAGGACCTATAAAGTGGTGCTGATTGCAGACAACGGTAAGTGTAAAGACACGGTTGACAAAGACGTCTATATCAACCATCCTGTCAAGGCCGAATTCGTGGCAGATGATGATAGTATTTGCCAGGGTGAGACTATTAACTTCAAGGCATCAGACGGTTCGTTTGTAAAGCCCGGCACGGTACCGCAGATGTTATGGAAATTTGGTGATGGAGCTACTGACATCATAATAGATACAAAACATACCTACGAGCGCTCCGGCAAATACGAAGCAACCTTCATCATTACAGATTTCCTGGGATGCTCTGACTCCTTCAAAGTTCCTGTAATAGTTGATTCGCTCGGCCACGTAATAGTGCAGGCTGACAAAACTGAGGTATGTGTAGGTGAAGAAATGATATTCACTGTGGATTATTTCCGGGAAGCATTGAATTCAGCCAACTGGAGTTTTGGCGACGGGGTGGTGATACCCGATGTAAATAAGGTACATCATTCATACAGCCAGCCCGGTACATACAATGTCCGGTTTGATGTGGACTACAGGATATGCCCTGATGTAAGCTATACCGGGGAATATACTGTAAAGCCTATACCTGTTGTGTACCTCGGCGAGGATACTGCTATCTGCCCCGATGGCGAACCTGTATACATTGCCGACCTGTTCAACAGGAACGTGAATCCTGATATTAAATACACATGGAGTACTCCCGACAGGAGTAGTTCGGCCGGTATTCTTGTGCGTTACCCCGGGGTGTACTCGGTAAAGGCTGATCTGAATGGTTGTATCGCCACCGACAGTGTGGAGGTGAGAAAAGACTGTTACATCAACATCCCGAATGTATTTACACCCAACGGCGACGGCAGCAGCGATTACTTCCTGCCGCGCCAGTTAATGTCGCGTAATATCTCCCGCTTCAATATGGATATATATAACCGTTGGGGGCAGAAAATATTTGAAACAAACGCTAATGACGGACGCGGATGGGATGGTAGGTATAAGGGTGAGATACAACCCGTAGGGGTATATGTGTACACCATACAGGTGACGTTTGGCAACGGAACTACGGAACGATATACTGGTAATGTAACATTGCTCAGATAGGCTCTTGAAACCTTGATATACACAGGCTGCCGTGCTTTTTGCGCGGCAGTTTTTTTTAGTAGTATTTTCCGTATTCCAGGTACCGGGTCACATATTCCTCCACTCCCTCTTCCAGCGAAGTAAGGGGTTGGGTATATCCTGCATGGATGAGTTTGTTCATATCCGCCTCTGTAAAGTATTGGTACTTGTCACGTATATCAACGGGCGTGTCTATATATTCTATGTGCACTGGCTTGCCCAACGTATCGAAGATGGCAGTTACCAGGTCGTTGAAGGTGCGCGCGTTACCCGTGCCTACGTTATACAGGCCGCTTGCGGGTTGATGTTGCATCAGCCAGTAACAGATGCCGGCAGCGTCTTTTACGTATATGAAGTCTCGTATTTGCTCACCGTCTTTGTAGTCGGGGTTGTGAGAACGGAATAGCTTCACTGCACCCTTTTCTTTTATCTGTCTGTATGCATGAAAAATAACAGAGGCCATACGGCCTTTATGGTATTCATTAGGTCCATATACATTGAAGAACTTTACACCCGCCCAGAATGGTGGGGCAGAAGCCTGCTCTAATGCCCAGATGTCAAATTCGTTTTTGGAGCGCCCATAAGGATTCAAAGGCTGTAGTTCCTTAACAATGTCGTGGCTGTCGGTATAACCATGCTCACCGCCGCCATAGGTGGCAGCTGACGAAGCGTACACGAGCGGAATGTCCTGTGTCGTGCAGATATCCCATATAAGTTTCGAATAGTCGAGGTTCAGCTTCTTATGGATGGAATAATCCATCTCCGTGGTATCTGTCCGTGCACCCAGGTGAAAGATGTATTGTACGGTGCCCGCATGTTCGTTAGCCCAGGCGGGAAATTCATTCCGGTCTATTTGTTGCAGATACTTTTTGCCAGCCAGGTTATTACGCTTTTCTGCGGTTGAGAAATCGTCAACCAATATCAGTTGTTCGTATCCTGCATGGTTCAGCAGGCCGGTAAGATAACTGCCTATAAAGCCTGCCGCCCCTGTAACAACTATTACATCGGTACTCTGCATGTATAAATTATCGCAGGCTTAATGAGCGTGCCCTGCTTCTTCGTGATGTTCAGTTGTTCCGTGTCCGTCACCATGTCCATCGTTATGCGCAGGCGCAGCGTGTTCGGTGCCGTGTCCTGCATCTCCATGTCCGCCATCGTCGTGGCTCATCACTTGTACAAAGTTGACTGCAGATATAAATAACACTGCTATTATCAGCATAAACCAGATAGAAGAAGTAAAAGAACTTCCCGGCCTGGCATTCTTAGGTTCTGTATGATGCGCTGCGTGTGAATCGTGTGACATGCTTGATTATTTTTTACGTGTGCAAATCTAATGGTTTGGCTTGATTTCTCTATGCTTCCGGCATAATTAATCATGATTTTTTAGGTGTAGGCGGCTCCATAACATGCCCGCAATTTTTGCAGGTACGCTTCTCCTCGTCCGAGTAAAACCGCTCCATAACCGGCGGCAACTGCTTAACGATATCGGTCAGTTCAAAGTATTCTTCATATAACTTCTCGCCGCAATTTTCGCAAAACCACAGGAATCCGTCTATCTCCTTGCCCTCGCGCACCTTTTCTATTACTAGTCCTACAGATCCTTCTGTGCGTTGCGGAGAGTGGGGCACCTTTGCCGGCAGCAGGAACATGTCACCGGCTTTTATAGAAATATCTACAGGTTTGCCATCTTCTATTATGCGTACCACTATGTCGCCCTGTAGCTGGTAAAACAACTCTTCACTCTCATTGTAATGAAAGTCCTTACGGCTATTGGGTCCGCCTACCACCATCACTATGAAATCTCCTGCTTCTTTATATACACATTGGTTACCAACGGGCGGCTTCAGCAAATGCCTGTTTTCTTCTATCCAGTTATTTAAATTGAAGGGACGTTGAATGGCCATAATCTCAATTTTTTATGTCAGTAAGTTACTTTAATATTTTCATTTTGACTGTCTCGATTCTCGTATCCGATACCAGCAGTATGTCAAATTCAAAATCCTCAATTACTATACGCTCTTTAAGTTTGGGTATGGTTTCGTGGCTGGCAATGATATAACCCGACAGGGTTTCCGACTCATCGGTAGGAAATTCAAAATCATATTTCTCGTTCAGGTAATCCAGTTCCAGCCTGCCTGAAAAGATAAATTCATTTTCTGATATCTGTTTTTCTACATGGTCCGGCGTGTCAAATTCATCATTGATATCACCGAATATCTCTTCGAGCACATCCTCCATAGTAACAATACCTGCAGTACCGCCAAACTCGTCTATTACCCAGGCTATGCTTTTCCTGTCTTTGGTAAAACGGTTCATCAGGTCTACCGCGCTCATGGTTTCAGGCACTGCTGTTATGGTATGCAGTATTTCCTCTATCTTTTGCGGGCGGCGGTTCAGGTCCAGGTGGTGTATATAGCCTACTATATTATCAATGGTTTCGCTGTACACTATTATTTTAGACAGCTTGGTGTCAATGAATTTGTGCTTTACATCAGCTATCGGGGTGTTAACTTCCAGTGCTTCTACTTCGTTGCGCGGCACCATACACTTCCTTATTTTCACGTTCACCAGGTACAGGGCGTTTTCAAACAATTCCGTATTCAGTTCGTTGCTGTCACTCTCGTGCCCGTGCATCGTTTGTTTCACAAAATGCTCCAGGTCTACACGGCTAAATACCGGTTTATTCTCCCTCATACGAACGTTGAACAGGTATTTCAGGATGAACTCGGATATGGCGACAAAGATTTTTGCAATAGGGTACAGCAGGTAGTATAATAACTGCATGGGGATGGAAAAGAAGGCCAGCAAAGGCTCTGCCTTGGCACGAAATATCGCTTTGGGCAAGAACTCCGCCAGGAATAGTATTACCGCGGTGGCTATCAGGGTATCAAATATCAAGTGGGCGTATTCTGAATTGAAGGGAGCCGGTAATGCATCCAGCATCGGATCGGTGAGCCGGGTCATCAGCAGGCCGTAGATAACCAGCATAATGTTGACCCCTACCAGGCTGGTGCCTATAAAGTCAGAAGGCTTCTCCATGAAACGGGATAAGATTTTCCCGGGCAGAGAGCCTTGCTTTTTCTTTAGTTCAATATTCAGTTTATTGACGGAGATAAATGCGATCTCGGTACCTGCAAAGAAGCCGATGAGCAGGATACATCCCAATATGTACAGAATTAAATTCGGATCGTCCATATGTATGTTTAAAGATAAGGAATTGAGCGAAAAAATATCATGCCTTAATCTTCTGACAGGAAATCTTCGATAGTGTTGATAAGCTCCTGAGTGGCGTTATCAAGGTCGTCGTTAATGATCACTGCGTCAAACTGGGGGGCGTAGGCTATCTCCAGTTCGGCTTTTTTCAGCCGTTCTTCCAGGCTTTCAGGGGTTTCGGTTCCCCGCTTTTCCAGCCTGTATCGCAGTTCCTGCATCGATGGGGCTTGTATAAACAGGCTCAACGAATTTTCTGGGTATTTACTCTGCAGTGTGATAGCGCCATGTACGTCTATATCCACAAGCGGTGCCTGCCCATTGGCCCATATGCGTTGCATTTCCGATTTTAGCGTACCATAATACTTACCTGTGTACACCATTTCCCATTCTACAAAGGCGTCTTCTTCTATCAGTCTCTTAAACTCCTCTTCTGTGTAGAAGTAATAGTCTTTACCGTGCTGCTCGTTGGGCCTGGGTGTGCGTGTACATGCCGATATGGAAAATGCCAGCTTGGGATAAGCTGCCAGCATGCGCTTTACCAATGTAGTTTTGCCTGAACCCGACGGGGCTGTTACTATGATTATCTTTCCTGCGTCCAAAATTGTGTGCTGAATGGGAACACGAAAAAACAAAATAATTACTGTATTGCGAATAATAGGGTGTAAAAAAGAGGTGTACGGCTTAGTACACCTCTTTTTATGATAAAATTTTTAAATTAATTACAGTGCGTCTCAAAAGCCTGCATCAGGTTGGCGGCTATCATTTGCGCCGGGCGGCCTTCTATCATATGGCGTTCTATCATATGCACCACCTGTCCGTCTTTCAGCAATGCTATGCAGGGAGAAGAAGGAGGATAAGGCAGTAAATACGTGCGAGCCTGTTGTACCGCGGCAGTATCGTAACCGGCAAAGCTGGTCAGCACCTGGTCGGGTACTTTAGTGGCATTTTTTACAGCCATCACCACGCCGGGGCGTGCGGTACCTGCGGAGCAGCCGCATACTGAGTTAATGAACAACAGCGCTGTACCCGGCTTTTCCAATGCACTGTCTACATCTTCAGGGGTCAGCAGTTCTTTAAAACCATTATCTGTCACTTCGGCCTTCATCGGGGCCACTATTTCTGTAGGATACATAATCTTTATTTGTGACTGCAAAGTTACGATATACCAGCCTGTGCCCAAAGGGCTATTTATAGTTATTGCTGATTTACATATAACAAAGCCGCAGTAGATACTGCGGCCCTGCTTGTAATCAAAAACACCCCTGTTTACCCTGTTTGCTTGTTTTGTTATTGCTTGACTAATTTTAATGATACCTGCCCTGTGCTATTCCTGATTTGCACGGAGTACATACCGGCAGATAAATTGCCCAGAGGTATCTGTACACGGCTGTTGCCATATGCCAGGTTTTTCTCAGTTGACCATACCATCCTTCCCATTACATCATACAGCAGTATAGTAGTACTGGTTTGCGCTGATGAACTGATGTCCAGTGTAGCACTTGTGTATGCGGGATTGGGGTACAGCTTCGTAATCACGCTGATGTCGCCCAGGTTGCCTACGCTCTGGGGTATGTCCGTACACTGCTTCCTCGATGTGTTACCCCTTATTTCACCATTAGGATTTGCCATGGTGTGTATATTCACATACACGCTGTCTTTGCGGAATTTGTTAGACATGGCAGCACTGAATGGTGTGGTAGGCTCATCATCCAGCCAGTAGCCGAATATACCGCCATTGCTGTACTTGCTGCTCAGGTCATATATCACGCCACCGTTTTGCCCGGCTATATTGTTGTGGAAGTGTGCTGCTGAATAACCTGTCAATCCGTTTACTACCATCATATAGTGCGCGTTGGTCTGGCCTCGGTCTACAGACACCATACCCGTGCCGGATGCATTGGAACTAACCATCGGCGATTGCTGTGCACCGTTGATATGGAAAGTATATCCTTCGCGGAATGTACGGTACACCTGCCCGCGCACTTCACCATTAGGATTGGCGGCAGTGTGTACGTTCAGGTAGATGTTGCCCTCCAGCATATGGCGCAGGAAGCTGTCTGTAATAGCAGAGCCGGTAAGCATACCCGATATCACATTGCCGTTGATATCCATAGATGGTATGCCCACCACTACACCGCCGCTGGTATTCAACCCGCCCAGGTGAAAGTGTGCGCCGGTAACAGCACCGCTCAGTCCGTTCAGTTGTGCATTATACCACAGTGTGTCAAAAGTATAGTTCAGGCGCATAACGGCATTGCCCATTTCCATGCCTGTACCTGTTACAGGTGTGGTTTCCTGTGCTGTATCCAGCATAGCGTCAAAATGCAGGTAAGGCTGCATCACCAACTGTCCGCGTATTTCGCCATTAGGGTTGGCGGCAGTATGTATATTGATATACAGGCTGTCACCTGTTAATGCAGAAAGATATGCAGATGGATCAACACTACCCATGATACGCTCACCCATGATAAATGAGGTCAAATCCTGTACCACACCGCCATTGGCCCCTGCTACTGCTTTGTGCAGGTGTGCGCCTGTTATCGCCCCGCTCAGACCTTCTGCCACTATATTGAAGTGCAACTTGCCCTGGTGCTTTTGCAACATAAAGAAACCCAAGCCCGTAGCATTGGTCATCACCGCAGGCACTTCATTTGCACCATTGATGATTACCGCCATGGCTTTATCTTCTTCAGGCAGTATCTGCCCCCTTATCTCTCCGTTAGCATTGGCCGCCGTATGTACGTTCAGGTAAAACTGCCCGTCAAACATTTTAGCGATAAAGGAAGAAGAAAGGGTAGAACCTGTAATAGTCCCTTTCAGACGGTTGCCGCTCAGGTAGGGCATCATATCGGCCACAACAGCACCATTGGCACCCATTGCACCCTCGTGTATATGTATACCCGTAATGGCCCCGCTTAATCCCGTAGCGGTCATTTCCACGCATAGCGTATCCCTGGTGTCATTCAGGTAAAACGTTGCCAGTCCCAACGCGTTGGTACTTACGGCAGGCACTTCCTGCGCGCCGTTCATGCGGGCTGCAAACAAATACTTGTTCGTTAAATGGTCGGCCTGCGCCTGTAGCGAAAACAATGCTGTAACAGCAGTACATAACAGTTTTGTATAACTTCTCATAACATCTGAATTTTTTGGTTTCAGATGTATCTACGAAGCGTTTTCTGTTATGGTTTTAACTTTTCTGAAAAATTTTTGAAAATTACTTGATCTTCCCGTTCACAATAGCCCATATCTCCTGCTCCATGCGGTCTGCAGCTTCATTCATCAGCCTGGCGTTTTCCACCAGCACTTTTACTTCCGCATTGTCTTTCAGGTCCTGCGCATTGATAATCACGTTCAGGTAAGCGCCTTTTACAGCAGCCCTTGCACACAGCGCACCTACACCCGCATCGCTCACGCTGTTGGGGTTGCCGATCTCCGCCATGGCCTTCGCCAGGTCAAACGACTGATACGCCAGTTCCATAGTACGGTATGGTACTTTTATCGCATTGATGGTAGCTGCGTCAATAGCAGCTTTACGTGCAGCTTTTTCCTCATCATTGCCCTTGGGCAAGCCAAATGCCGCCATTATCTGGTTGAATGCATTAGTGTCTTCATCTACTAAGTGCAGCATCTCTTTTACCATTTCCTGCCCCTGCTCGGCGTAGTTGCTGAATTCTTCCCAGCGCTCGTCCCATCCTTTTTTATGAGAAGACAGGTTAGCCACCATCGTACCCAGCGCCGCACCTAATGCACCGCAATAAGCAGCTATAGAGCCACCACCGGGGGCGGGGCTTTCACTGGCTGTTTCCAGTGCAAACTTATCCATCGTCATACCAACCAGCTTTTTAGCGTTGGCATCCTGCATGGCGTATTCTATTATTTTCTTCTGCGGGTCAAACGGGCTTAGTTCATCCAATCCCATCGACTTGATAGCTATCCTAACCAGCTCAGCATCACCCACGCCCACACTGCGTTTCTGCTTTCTCAGGAAGAATTTACCTGCTTCTACCATCGCCTGCAATGGAACAAGCCCTACCAGTTCGCTACCTGTTACACGCAGGCCACGCGCTGTAGCACGCTCGCATACGGTATCAAATGCCACATGCAGCGGAGTGACGTTCATGTTGGTCAGGTTCATAGATATCTGGGCTATACCATATTCTTCTATATACCAGCCTATACCTTTTACATTTTTCAGCAGCCCGGGCTCCCATATCAATTCACCGTTGGCGTCTTTAGCGGGTTTGCCTTTCTCGTCCTTCTTCGTACGGCCTTTTTCACGCACGTCAAATGCCACTGCATTGGCACGGCGGGTAGATGTGGTGTTCAGGTTCACGTTATATGCTATCAGGAATTCACGTACGCCTATAGCAGTATTCCCGCTCTTGGCATTAAACTGTGCGGGACCGTAATCAGGCTTCCAGTCAGCTTTGGTTATTTTATCGGCAATGCCCTCGTATTCGCCGCTGCGTATATCGGCCAGGTTGCGGCGGTAGTCAGCACTTGCAGCATATTCGTACAGGTAGGCAGGTATGCTTAGTTCTTCGCCCACACGCTTCGCCAGCTTTTTAGCAAAGGCTACTGTTTCCTCCATCGTAATGCCCGATATAGGTATCAGCGGGCATACATCGGTAGCACCCATACGCGGGTGTTCGCCCGTATGGTTACGCATATCTATCAGTTCACCTGCCTTTTTTATAGCTTGAAATGCAGCTTCTATTACGGATTCAGGATTGCCCACCAGGGTTACTACTGTACGATTGGTAGCCTTGCCGGGGTCCACATCCAGCAGGGTAGCGCCCTCCACTTTTTCTACCTCGTCAGTTATCTGTTTGATGATGTCCATATTGCGCCCTTCGCTGAAGTTAGGTACGCATTCTATAATAGCATTGCTGAAATCCTTCATGACTGTTTTTTGTGCTTTGGGTGCAAAGGTAAAGAATAGAAACACATAAGTTAATAAGAGCCCTTTTCTGAGGACTCCTTAACTTCAGTGCCATTTTCTTCAGAAAAATAGTTAGCCAAAACAGGGAGGATAATAGCCATTAATCCGAATATTACATAAATGGAGTATTCAGACCTATGCTCGCTCTTTACATCATCTATTGATACTAATTCAGTGTTATTTGCATGTAGCCTGTATATCTCAGGCTGGTAATTATTGATGTCTGATTTTTTTATCCAGACTTTGGCGCTGTCACAACGGCGCAACTGCTGCTGGATTTTCTGGTGTTTTTCACAATGAAAATGTCTGTCAATGCCTCGGTGTATAACAAACTTATGATCCTGGTCGTATAGGTAAAAAATTACTTCGCTAATATTGTTTGGTCTGCCTCTGTAGTCTGTGTTTTTGGTGACGTAATAATCCGCGCTGCTTATTTGGCCTTTGATTAAAAATAGATCATTCTCTGTAACCCATATCTTAGATAATGCCACCACTGCAAGGCCTATAAGAACAAGGCCCGAAAGCATGTAATTCCAGTACTTGCGTATTGTTGTAGATAATAATTGTTTCATTTAAAGGCGCGTAAATCTATAAAAACTTCTCTTATGTTTTGCTGTACAGCTATTGTTATCACTATATTTACTCCTGCTTTTATTAGATGATACGAATTACACTCCTCTGCCTGCTGCTATTGATGAACCTCCGCCTGTCTGCACAGGATGTGGGCGACAGTAGCCGTATCAAACCCGCCCGGCTGGCGTTTGTTGCCGGCACACAGGCGCTTACCACAGGTTTTATGTTGTATGGGCTCAACGAGGCATGGTACAAAGATTATGAGAGCAGCCCCTTTCATGCCAAAGACGATATGGGCGAATGGTGCCAGATGGATAAACTGGGGCATGTGTATGCGGCCTATAGTTTCGCCGGGCCGCTATCGGGTATGTACACCTGGGCCGGGCTCGACAGGAAGAAAAGCGTGCTCTATGGTTCTGCTGCCAGTGTTACTTTTCTTACCGTGATAGAAGTATTGGACGGTACATCGGCAGAGTGGGGGTTTAGCTGGGGCGATATGGGGGCTAATGTGTTGGGTGGCGCCTTGTATGCCACGCAGGAACTTGCCTGGCAGGAACAGCGGATACAATTCAAATTCAGCGCGCATATACGCAAGTACAGCCCACAACAGTTGGCAGACCGTGCCGACCAGGTGTACGGTACCAGTCCCGCAGAACGGATATTGAAAGACTACAACGCGCAAACTTACTGGCTGTCGGTAAGTGTGCACGACTTTTACAAGCGCTGGCCCAAATGGCTGAATATAGCTGTGGGCTACGGCGGCGAAGATATGTATGGCGCCTACTACAACACATGGAAAGATGTAAACGGGAAATACCATGACCGTGCTGATATCCAGCGATACAGGCAGTTTTACATTTCTCCCGACATTAACCTGTCAGCCATCAAAACCCGCAGCAAAACCATCAACGCCATACTGGAATACCTGACGATAAAAATACCCGCACCTGCGCTCGAGTACAATACCAATGGCAAGTTCATTTTCAGGGCCTTGTATTTTTAATTATGGACGCCTGCCCCGCCCATG
>DATCSV010000031.1:0-2473 GCA_036568285.1 Flavipsychrobacter sp.
CCACATGTGCAACCTGTGCACTACTGAAACCCGCAACACGCCCATGCCATATTTCATACTGCGGCTGAAGTTGATACTGGAGGCTTCTTCGAAGTACTTGGTAGGACAGGTAACCTCGCCTATGCTGAAGCCATTCATGAATATCTGGGAAATCATCTCATTATCAAAAACGAAATCATCGCTGTTGTGGGTAAAATCGATAGAGCGTATCACATCGGCAGAGAAGGCACGGTAGCCTGTATGGTACTCGCTGAGTTTTTCTCCTATCATTATGTTTTCGAACAAGGTGAGGCAACGATTGAATACGTATTTGTACATAGGCATGCCACCTTTCAGGGCACCTTTGCCTAATATGCGTGAACCAAATGAGACAGGGTACACGTCAAACGCTATGACGGCTGCCATAGCATGTATCAGCTTGGGAGTGTACTGGTAATCGGGGTGCAGCATGATGACAATGTCCGCGCCCAACTCCATAGCCTTCCTGTAGCAACTTTTCTGGTTGCCGCCGTAACCCTTGTTTACTTCATGCTTAATAATATGTTTGATACCTATTTTAGCCCCTACCTCTACAGTATCATCCGGGCTGTTGTCATCTACCAGCACCACGTCGTCAACTATATCAAAAGGAATTTCGTTGTATGTGCGCTCCATGGTAAGAGCAGCTTTATAGGCCGGCAATACAACAACTATCTTCTTATTATTAAGCATAGGACATAACGTATTAATGTTTTCGCACTATACGCAAAAACGGTCGGCAAATCTACAGAAACATACAACATTATTCAAATAAAAACTATGACGGTACTTGCATTTACCATACATCACTCGTTGATTTTGACATTTATTTTTACTTTTGATAAATATAATGTTCCCCCGGCTATTAAGGGGGAACAAATCCTGATAATCTTATGGAACAAACCAAAGTGATAATTAATAAAAACCTGTTATTATTGTTATGTTTTACAGGCTTTCTATTAAACTATCTTACCTATTTCCCCGGGTTTATGTCTCCTGATAGCTTCGACCAGTTTGGCCAGGCTTTGCGCGGAGAATACGACGACTGGCACCCACCTGTCATGGCTTATGTATGGCGGCTGATGAATAAAATAGAAGAAGGGCCCGAGCTGATGCTGGCTATGCAATTGGCACTTTTATGGCTTAGCTGCTACCTGTTTTGTATCAGCATCCGCAGCTCTGTATGGCGTGTGGTTGTATTCCTGGCATTCTACAGTGCGCCTTTCATCCACAATTTTGCGGGATGGATTATCAAAGATATGATCATGGCGTTCAGCTGGTTGCTCGCAATTGCCATATTGTTTAGTATAATACACCGCAACGGCGGCGAAGATGGCGGCAGGCGTTCTAAATGGTTAGTCATTCCGGTAGGACTATTATTGCTATACGGGTGTTGGCTGCGCTACAATGCAATTGTCGCGCTTCTGCCACTGAGTGTCGCACTCGTTTGGATATTCTGGCCGGAGAAGACAAGGAAAACGAAAATCCTGTACAGCATGTCGTTCGTATTATTGGTTTATTTCGGACAGCCACTGTTTAATAAATACTTTCTTAAGGCCCATGTCAACTATACCGAGGCACAGATATATTTTCATGACCTCGCTGCCATTTTTGTAAAGACCGGGGATAATGTTTTTCCTGACTACCTGTATGAAAATCCGGAGTTTGACACAGCTTATATAAGAACACATTATGACCCGCTTGATGTAACTGCATTGCTTTGGAACCCCGACCACAAGACATTGTTACATTACAATAAAGAAACTGTTAACAGCATGAAATCAGCCTGGTTCAAGCTGTTAAAAGAATACCCGATGATGTACATCAAACACCGGGTATATATTTACAAATACTTTTTGGCCCTTGAGAAGAAAAAAGATCTTCAATACTACTATATCTGGATGCACCCTAACGACTATGGATTCAAGGTGTATGAAACCACACTCTACCGGAAGTATGCCAACAGCATTTCCGCCCAAAAGAATAAAATATATTTCCAGACCTGGTTTTGGATCTTTCTGAATATCCTGCTACTACCACTCTGTTTCCTGGTACGCGACCGTAATTACCGCCTGTTGTACTTTACTGTAGCGCTATCCGGCTTCCTGTATACAGCCCCTCAAATCATAGTGGCCAATTATGTTACCGACTTCAGATACATATACTGGTCCTGCTTTGCATGCTTTGCATCAGTAATAATCTTCCTGGCCGATAGAATGCCCAGGCGTTTGTCAGCCGGGAATTAGCCCTACCTGTTACAGCTTAAGCATAGCGCGAAAACCACGTGCTGCATAGTAAGATTCTGCACCGTTGTGATATGTGAAAACAGTATCGAACCTGCGGTCGCAGAAAAGGGCTCCGCCCAACTTGCGGATCTTAGCAGGTGTAGCCACCCAACTGGATGTCTTAAGGTCGAACTCGCCCAATTGCTGCAATTCACGGTATTGCTCCTCTG
>DATCSV010000032.1:0-5322 GCA_036568285.1 Flavipsychrobacter sp.
GTGGCGAAGCAAGCCATCACAAATGATGAAAGTACTATCCTTCAGTACTTCCACCAGTGCATTCGGAAAAACAAGGATGCCTGTTGTCGTCGTATCCATCAGCCATTGCTTATTGAAATAGCTGAATGTTTCGCCATGCACTTCTTTTATTTCTACCGGGTCGCCCGTAGCAAAGACCAATTGACTGAGCGCAATATCTCCTGTCAGTTCAGTATAAGTGTCTGAATTGACAATCAATTCATAATGGTTATTTTGCCCTGACGCGTTGCATGCCAGGCTAATTAAAATGGGAATTAAGAATAATCGTGTAATCATAAGAAATATTTTTGAAACTAAATCTAGCCTGATGCTCCGAGTGCAAAAGCCAACAAACCATAACAACACTGAAGAATGCTTAACAACTGGGTTGTTTTGACAGAATCGTGTTATTCTATTTGTATGAAGTAGCTTTGAACGATGAATAGAGTCTTTATAATAGCTATGCTGGCTTTTTTGGCATCGTGTGCAAACAAAAACAACGAGCCTGCTAAACTGGATAAAGTAGACTGGATACTCGGCTATTGGGAAATGGTTTCGCCAGATGGAAAAGTGACTGAATCGTGGGTACGTACCAATGACAGTATCTATTCCGGAGTTGGTAAATACACCGATACTGCCGGGCAAATATTGACTACCGAGGAGATAAATATAGTACTGAGAGATGGCAAACTCTTGTATATACCGCAGGTCAGCAATCAAAACGGCGGGCAGCCAGTCACGTTCGGCGAGGCAGCTTTTTCTGATACGATGGTTGTGTTTGAAAACAAAGGCCACGACTTTCCGCAGCGTATAGTGTACGTGAAGAAAGGTGAGGGTAAGATGCTGGCGTATATAGAAGGTGAAATGAATGGAGAGCAGGCGAAGATAGAATACCCTTACACTAAGCACTAGGCCGCCTGCGGCATATACATCCTGTGCAGCAAGCCATATAGTTCAGGGTACTGCTGCTGAAAAAGTTCCGGCTGCTTGAAATAATATTCGGAAACAACGGCAAAGAATTCAGCTTCATTAGTAGCGCCATAAGGGTTGATGTCTGTATATCCTTCCTTTATCGCACGAATGTATGCCTGCATATAATTTCGCCATTCTTTAGAGCCGGTTTTGTCCAATAGATATTGCGGTACGCCATCTATAGCTCCGTCTGCCTTATCTATCAGGTGTACAAACTCGTGTATAGCAGTATTATGTGCATTGTCAGGATACATAAACCCAGCCCTTAGCGCCGGCTGAGATAATATCATTGTCCGGTGCAACACACCTTCGCCTACTAATCCCAATACGTCTCTGCCTGGTCCCTCTATATCATACTGGCGGTTGAAGGTATCACTGTACAGTAGTATTTCATTCAGGTTGTAATACCGCCAATCGGGGTGGCCGAATAATGGAATGATGGCTGCGGCTGCAACAAACACCAGGTCTATATCATGCACGGTTAAACCACTTACCCCCGTTATTTTCGTCCTGGCCAGGAAATCTCTCATGCGCTCTTCAAACTTCTCTTTACCCTCAGGAGGCAAAGCCACGTAAAAGGGTACGTAATTGTACAGCAGGAACTTTGTAACCGGCGGTAGCTTGTATGCAGCCAGTTTCGCCTTTTTGCTACGCAAACGCAGGTGCCTGAATAAGATAAAACCGATAACGGCCAGTAATATGACAATGCCTTTCAACACCATATATCAAATCTAAGGCTCTTAGCTGTATTGCCCCGTATAACAACATAGACAAAACATATTGTGCGCAAACAAACAAGGGCTGCTCAACAGAGCAGCCCTTGCAGTGATTTTATCAGATTGAGTGATAATTATCCTTCGTCAGAATTTACCAGCTCATTTACAAACTTAGCCACAGCGGCTATACGTGCGTGGTTCAAAGCATAATGGATAAATTTACCATCACGCTCCGTGATAACGATGTTAGCACGACGTAAAATTGCAAGGTGCTGAGAAGCAACTGACTGTTCAAGACGCAACTTTACGTAAATGTCTGTCACATTCATACGCTTGTTCTCTTCCAGCAGTTTAACGATTTGCTGGCGCAACTTGTGGTTAATCGCCCTCAACGTCATTGCTGCGTTCTTCACTGCCATGTAATCCAGCTTAATTTGTTCGTTCGAACCTTCATCTTTACGAATAACCAGCGTATTGGCTGACATAGTCGTTTCCATCTACATTAAAATTTAACTAATGAATAATAAGAATTAATACAATTTAATATATAATATAGCTTACTATATACAATACTAACGGAGTGCAAACATACGCCAAATGCAAATATGAAACAACAATATATTCATAGATAATGTTAAACCACCGTTAAAATGAATTTAATTACTAATACAACTGGTATTCAACTAATTGATATTCTTTGGTTTATGCGTATAAACCTGTTTTAAATAAAAAGGTTCTATATGTGCTAAACTGACAATTCTATTACAATTGTATTCTTCGTAAGCATATTTTGACCACGAAGGTAAATCAGGCTGAAGAACATTTTCAGCTTTAATATCGGCGTTTGTTATATGACCGGTGATTATATCATCGATATAGCCTGACAGCCGGATTTTACCTTGCAAATGGCGGGCAAACTCCGATAATCCCTGTGTATCTATATGTTGCGGAGCTTGCAATACATTCAACGATTTGTCATATCCCGCTACATAGTATTCACCCTCTCTTGCCTGCAACACGCCTACATAGGCATCTGCTGCATTTTCTTTGTCATATATCTCACCCAGGCATAGCAACAGCAGCCTGTTATGCATCATCAACGGTTTGTCCAGCGCATAGCAGTAGCCTTTGGCGGTAGCCAGCCCGATTCTAAGGCCGGTGTAGGACCCCGGCCCTCCGTTCACACAAAAGGCTGATATCTCCTGTAAAGTGATATGGTTTTCAGCAATGATGCGTTCCACATCGTTATTGATGGTAGCGGCATGATTGCGGGCGTTGGTTTGTTCTGTCATGGCTATCAACTCGCCATTTTTGGCCAGGGCCACAACGCCTGTGTCAGCAGATGTATCGATATGCAGGATATAAGCCATAAAAGATGTGCAAATGTACTATACGCCGACGAGTGGCGGAAATCAGTTCTTTCGTGTAGGTTTGCGGGTATGGAAAAGAAAGTAATACGCACAGACAACGCACCGGCGCCCATAGGGCCATACAACCAGGCTATTCAGTATGGAGATATGCTCTTTGTATCGGGCCAGATAGCTATAGACCCTGCTACAGGCGAGCTGGTACAGCAGGATATACAAGCCGAGGCCAGGCAGGTAATGGAGAATCTGAAGGCAGTATTGGCGGCTGCGGACATGGATTTTTCTAATGTCATCAAGAGTACGATCTTCCTGATGGATATGGGGCAATTTGCACAGGTGAATGAAGTTTATGGCAGCTATTTTACAGATAATCCGCCCGCCCGCGAAACTGTCCAGGTGGCAGGGCTGCCCAAGGGGGTAAATGTAGAAATTAGTGTAATATCGGGAAAGTAATCCCTAAGTTATGCACAGCGGCTCCAAACGCTTGAGAATACTGCATTCTACACATTGTTAAAAGCAACGATATTCCTTGCTGAAACAGGGGTTTTTCGCTATATTTGCAAGGTTATATTTAAACCGGCATATAGAGCAGAAATGACGTGCATTTTTGCCGTGTCAAGTAATCATTCCGGGGCTGAAACGTCCTTTGTTCAACAAATATATGAGTACAGAAAATACTGCTGTTAACACACCCACTCCTACCGGCTACGATGCCGCCAGTATCCAGGTTTTAGAAGGTCTTGAAGCTGTGCGTAAACGCCCGGCGATGTATATAGGCGATATAGGGGTAAAAGGCCTGCACCATCTTGTGTACGAGGTAGTGGACAACTCTATTGACGAAGCATTGGCAGGCCATTGTAAAAACATTGCTGTCATTATCCATAAAGACAATTCCATAAGTGTACAGGACGACGGGCGAGGTATTCCTACAGGTATTCACCCCAAAGAAGGCCGTAGTGCGTTGGAGGTGGTGATGACCGTACTGCACGCAGGCGGTAAGTTCGATAAGGATTCATACAAGGTTTCCGGCGGTTTGCATGGTGTGGGTGTAAGTTGCGTAAACGCACTCAGCAGCCATATGCATACTACCGTTCACCGCGAGGGTAAGATATTTGAACAAGAGTATGAAAAAGGGGTGCCTATGTACCCCGTGCGCGAAATAGGCACCAGCGATATACATGGCACCCACCAGCATTTCTGGCCCGATAATTCTATATTCAAAGATATAGTTTACAATCGCGAGATACTGGCCGGCCGCCTGCGCGAGCTCTCCTACCTGAACAAGGGTATCCGCATTACACTGGTTGATGAACGTGAGCAGGATGAAGAAGGAAATGAGCAGAAAGAGGTGTTTTACAGTGAGGGTGGTATAGTGGAATTTGTGCAGATGCTTGATGAGTCGGCCAAGCGTAACCCGTTGCTGGCATTACCTATTTATGTAGAAACGGTGGACGAAGACACTAATGTAGCTGTTGATGTCGCGCTCAACTACAACACTTCTTACAACGAGCACATTTTCTCTTACGTAAACAACATTAATACCATAGAGGGCGGTACACACGTTGCCGGCTTCCGCAGGGCTATCACGCGCGTGTTCAAGTCCTACGGCGATAAAAATAAGTTGTTCGAAAGGGCAAAGGTGGAGATAACAGGCGACGACTTCCGCGAGGGTTTGAGTGCTATCATCTCTGTGAAAGTGCCGGAGCCTCAGTTTGAAGGACAAACCAAAACAAAGTTGGGTAACAACGACGTGATGGGCGTGGTGGATGTAGCTGTCAGCCGTGTGCTGGAGGCTTACCTGGAGGAAAACCCCAAGCAAGCCAAGCTCATCATCGACAAAGTAATAATTGCCGCCCAGGCGCGTGCTGCTGCACGTAAAGCGCGCGAATTGGTGCAACGTAAGAGTGTGCTGTCCGGTGGTGGTATGCCCGGCAAGCTGGCTGACTGCTCTGATAAAGACCCTGAACGTTGCGAACTATACCTGGTGGAGGGTGACTCCGCCGGTGGTACAGCCAAGCAGGGCCGCGACCGAAGCTACCAGGCCATACTGCCATTGCGCGGTAAGATACTGAACGTTGAGAAGGCCCAGGAGCATAAGATATATGAGAACGAAGAGATAAAGAACATGTTCACGGCACTTGGCGTATCGGTGGGTACGGAAGATGACCCTAAAGCGCTCAACTTGTCAAAGCTTCGTTACCACAAGATCATCATCATGACCGATGCCGATGTGGACGGGTCTCACATTG
>DATCSV010000033.1:0-2624 GCA_036568285.1 Flavipsychrobacter sp.
CGTGGTAAAAATACGGGCCTATATCGTAGCGGGCCGACAGACCGGCGAAATAGACTTGCAACGAACCCTGGTTGCTCATCACATTTACGCTGGTGGTGGCTTCCATGCCCTCCAGCGAGCCTGTGCCGTAATAGCTGTTGATATTGACGTATCCTCTTTCGCCAAACATAACAGCCGCCGCCAGGTTAACAAACCGGTAGTTATATATCGGCGCTACACCCGTATCGCTCTGCTGCTGGCGCTGGTTACCTACGGATAGGGTGATATTTGAATTTCTGAACCCGATGCCGGTCTTCGCTCCATAGCTGTTGGTCTTCAGGTTAAATACATCCGATATCAGTTGGGTATCGGTATATATATTCTGCTTGCGAAGATTGTAGTCATAAAATCCACCCACGAACACCTTGTTGTATACAGCTCGTACATCGTGGCTTTGCGAGCGCTGGCCTTTAAATACACCGGGGTAAGAATTACTGTTTTGGGTAAGGTTAGAGGTTATATTGAAGTATTTACTGTTCCAGTCGAAATGGTATCCCAGCGAGGTGCCTACCTGTTGCTTTGGTGCACCCGGAATGTCTTTGGTAGACTGCTCCAGGCCGGCGCCCATCATTACTCTTACACTTATTTTATCCGTCAGTTTTGTTGAGGCCTGCTGTTTCACCAGGTAGCTATACAGGCCTTTACTATGGTCAAAGTTTGCGGTCACAGCTTCGTACAATGTTATCTTGTCTTTTACCAGCAGTGTGGCATCGGCACCTACCAACTGGCTGTTCCCTACCCTGCTTTTCAACAGGCTGTACAGGTTCACGCGGTTGATGTCATTCTTCCACTTGCGCGACACGCTGGCGCCGTAGCCATCCATTACAAAATCCGTCAGTTGCATAATATTACCGGCAGACGCTGCCCAGGTAGGACTTTCATATTCTATCCTGTAGATATCGTTGTTCTGAAACTGCCCCCGGGTATACGTTTTGCTCCGCACGTCAAAGGCCACCCGTTCCCTGTCCCTGATATCAATACGCCCGTGCAATGCACCGTAATATTGCAGATCGTCCTTCCCCTGGGCGGTCATACCGGTTTCCAGTTGCAAGGGCATATCCAGGTAGGCCGATGAGTGCTCCTTCAGCATATAGCCTATCTTGGATATCTGCTGTATCAGGTTGATGGTTTCGCCGTCTTCCAGGCTCACCTGTACTTTTATATCTTCCTTGCGCAGCATACCCCACTGGGCATCGCTCAGCTTCAGCGGTATTTTGTAAGTGGTGTCTTCAGATGGGTTTAATTGCAATGGCTGCTTGTAGTTCAGGTTCAGCAGGGCGTTGTAATAGTTGATGATATACTTCTTGGGCACATTACCTGTGTTTTTTACGTACACGGGAAAAGATATGTCCTTCTGGTAAGCACCTAACACTACACTGGGCATCGGCAGAAAAGCTTTGAACTTGGTAAACTCCTGCACCTTAACCCTGAAAGTGTCTGTCAGTGCCTGCATGCCCTGGTTCAGCCTGTATTCCAGCACCACATTCTCCCAATTGGCCGATACGGATTTGGCCGGCAGCATCCGCAGGTTCACTATTGTGTTTTGGTTGGGCGGCAGGCTTATGGTCAGTATCTTTTGCGTGGTCAGTTCCCACCCGTCGGGCGCATTAATGGTCAGTAATATACTAATGGAATCCGCCGTCAGGTTGGTGATATTCACGTTGTTGTACATGAAGTCCCGGTTATTGTCAGCTATCAGCGTGTCTTTCAACAGCTTAGTACGGTATATCCTGTTGCTGAGCTGGGCACTGGCGGTAATTGAAAAAAGCAGAAGCAACGACAGGCAAAACAATAGTATGCTGCCGCGGCATTGGTATATCTGCTTCAGTATCATCAAATGGGTTAGTCTTGCATATCCTTTTGGGACTATACAAATATCTGAATATTAACCCGAAACTCTTAGTGTTATGTGTATATGTACATAAAAAACGACAGGAGCCGCTAAACTCCTGTCGCCAATAAAAAACTTACGACTCATGACTTACGACTCACGACTATTCCGTATCATACGCCCACTTGATATAAGTGGCTCCCCAGGTAAAACCTCCGCCAAATGCTGCCAGTATGATATTGTCACCTTTGTGCAGTTGTTTTTCCCACTCCCACAGGCACAGTGGCAGCGTACCGTTGGTGGTATTGCCATAGCGCTGTATGTTCACCATTACCTTCTTCTCATCCAGCCCCATACGCTCGGCGGTTGCGTCTATTATGCGTTTGTTGGCCTGGTGCGGTACCAGCCATGCTACGTCGTCGGCTGTCAGTTGGTTGCGCTCCATTATTTCCGCTGCTACCTCGGCCATGTTTTTAACCGCAAATTTGAACACGGTCTTACCTTCCTGGTATACGTAGTGTTCTTTATTCATTACAGTTTCTATACTGGCCGGCTTTACAGAGCCACCTGCCTTCTGGTGCAGGAATGCCCGGCCTGAGCCGTCGGTATGCAGCTTGGAGTCAATTACCCCGTAGCCTTCCGTATTGGGTTCCAGCAACACAGCACCACCGCCATCGCCGAATATGATGCAGGTGGTACGGTCTTCATAGTCAAGTATAGAGGTCATCTTGTCTACACCTACTACCATTACTTT
>DATCSV010000034.1:0-29756 GCA_036568285.1 Flavipsychrobacter sp.
AAGTAAATGTCATTATCTGTACAACACTTACTGGGAATCAAAGAGCTGAAAACGGAGGATATACAAGCCATCTTCCGCACGGCCGACAATTTCAAGCAGGTGTTGCAACGCCCCATAAAAAAAGTACCTACCCTGCGCGATACCACTGTCGCCAATGTCTTCTTCGAAAACTCTACCCGTACCCGTATATCATTCGAGCTGGCCGAAAAAAGGCTGAGTGCGGATGTAGTGAACTTCTCTGCCTCAGGCTCGTCTGTATCCAAAGGTGAAACACTGATTGACACGGTGAACAACATACTGGCCATGAAAGTGGATATGGTGGTGATGCGCCATAGCGCCAGCGGTGCGCCATGGTTCCTGGCAAACCATATAGATGCCAGCATCATCAACGCCGGCGACGGTATCAACGAGCACCCCACACAGGCCCTGCTCGATGCTTTCTCCATGCGCGAACGCCTGGGCGAACTAAAAGGTAAACGCATAGCCATCATCGGCGACATCATGCACTCGCGTGTAGCGTTGAGCAATATCTTCTGCCTGCAAAAGCTGGGCGCAGAGGTAATGGTGGCAGGCCCGCCCACACTCATACCCAAGTACATACAAGACCTGGGCGTGAAGGTAGAATACGATGTAAAGAAAGCCCTGCAATGGTGCGAGGTGGCTAATGTGCTGCGCATACAGCTTGAAAGGCAGAACAAACCCTTGTTCTCCACCCTCAGGGAATATGCACTGTTCTATGGCATCAACAGGCAGATGCTGGACAGCCTGAAAAAAGACATCGTCATCATGCACCCCGGGCCCATCAACAGGGGTGTGGAAATTAACTCTGACGTAGCCGACAGCAGCCAGTCCATCATACTCGACCAGGTGGAAAACGGGGTAGCCATCCGCATGGCGGTTATTTACCTCTTGTCCGGAAAACGGGATTTAGGAGAGTAAAATCAAAATGCAGGGGGAACTGCCTTTTGTATAATTCATATCGCTCTATTCCAAATTCCTGTTTCTTAAAACCAATGATTGAAATAAAGGGTATCATATCGTTATTACATACCTGTTTATCTATCAACACATAATTAGCGGCATAAAAAACAGGGTTCACCTCCATTCGGTTGTAGCGCTGTATGTATGCAAGAAATGAATAGTCCTTATCCATTTCAGAACAGATACCAATCTTTTCTCCTTTAGGCATATGCGCACCTATGTATTTCATATTGGCAATCATTTCATGGTCGCGGCCGGGCTGGCCTACCTTGCTGCCTAAGTACACACACAATCCTAATGATATTACTGCCGCACTCATCTTAAAATATTTCAGTCTTTTCTCCCCTACTCCCAGCCTGTTGGTGAGCGCTATATAAAAAGGGTACAGCACTACACACAGTGCCATGATGTAATAAGGCAATGAGGGCACTAAATAAAACGTACGTTGCTTTACGCTCAGCATCATAGGCAGCGATGCAGCAATACCTACTAATAGGAAAAACAACGCTGTATTCTTCAGTTTGTATTCCGGTCGCTTCGCTTTAAATACTTTAGCCAGTACCACGACAATTACCCCTAACGCTATCGGCACCAGCATCTGCATCAACAGTTCATAGATCAGCGTCCACCTGCCCAGGCCGCCACCTGTTATCTCCCGTTCTCCTCCTAATGCAGCCATCAGTTGCTGGTGCAGGTATTGTTCTATACCAGACCGCGATTCCGGAAATTGAAACAACAGGAATACTCCCACCACTACCAATTCAACTAATACGAGTGTCTGTACGACTGCCCTACCCAGTTCTTTCCATGCACCCCACTTGTATGCCAGCCAATACAACCCCGGCACAGCCAGCGGAAACATACCTACAGGGCCTTTGGTCAGCAGTGCTGCGAATATGCAGACAGCCCCTACTATTAGTTGCCACCGGCTTCCTGAAACAATAGCACGATATATAAACAACACGGCGGCTATATCAAACAGTGCCATTGTGCAATCCAGTATATTATTGGTATACCCCCAGGTGATGGTAGGCGCCAGGCACCAGAGCAACAAAGGCAAAGCATAACTATATTCCTCGTAGTGTGCTGCAAGTGCCCGCTTCCACAAGCTGCGCATGGCTATCGCGGTCAACACCCATATCACGAAAGAGTATATTTTTTCCGTCAGATAATGGTCGCCCAACACTTTAAAGAATATGGCCTGCAATCCAAACATCAGGGGCGGATGTTCATAAAACCCCCAGTCTCCTCGATAATATAAATGCCAGAAGCTGCCTTTTCCTATTGCCAGGTTCCGCGAGATAGCAGCGTACGTTACACCGTCCAGAAAAATACCCTCCGGAACCAGCCTGTCCAATATCAAAGTGCAGGTAACTATAAGTATAACGATACACACAGCCAGCCTTGTGTTGAGGCCTGAATTATTGTTCAATTACAATTGCTTTAATTGCTTGAAAACCATAAAAATATAAAACTTTATCGATGTGTGCGAATGAGACGCTACGGGCAATTTTTAACCTGCAGATGCTTTTTATTGGGCAATCAAAGCGTATCTTTGCCAATTCGTCGTAAGACTGATTAGAAGAGCAGTGAGATTGTATAACAAAATAGTACTTTATGTCATCAACCTGGTTTCGACGTATTAAAAAAGGTATTCTTACCGGAACACACGAAAAGAAAGAGGCTCCAGACGGACTTTGGCATAAATGCCCAGAGTGTAAGAACACAGTAACTACCAAAGAACTGGAAGAACAACTCTATGTATGCTCCAAGTGCAATTATCACAACAGGATCAATGCAAAGGAATACTTCGCCTTCCTGTTTGATGATAAACAACACGAACTGTTATTTGAAAACATAGCCCCTAAGGACAAGCTGGGTTTTGTAGATATGAAGCCGTACACAGACAGGCTGGTAGCCGCGCAAAAATCTACCGGACTGAAAGATGCCATGACGGTAGGCGTAGGCAATGTTGACGGAAGGAAACTGGTAGTAGCCTGTATGAACTTCAACTTTATAGGTGGTTCTATGGGTTCTGTCGTAGGTGAAAAAATAAGCGAGTCCATTGATTACTGTATTGCTAATAAGCTGCCCCTGATGATCATATCCAAGTCGGGTGGTGCCCGTATGATGGAAAGTGCGTTCTCATTGATGCAGATGGCTAAAACATCAGCTAAACTCACGCAATTGGCAAAAGCAAGGCTTCCCTACATATCGCTGATGACAGACCCCACTACCGGTGGTGTTACCGCGTCTTACGCTATGCTTGGCGATATAAACATAGCCGAACCAAAGGCATTGATAGGCTTTGCAGGCCCTCGTGTTATCAAAGAAACAATCAAAAAAGATCTGCCTGAAGGTTTCCAGACATCAGAATTCCTGCAAGAGCACGGCTTCCTTGATTTCATAGTTAATCGGCACGAACTGCGTAAGCAACTTGCCACTACAATCGACTGGTTTACGAAAGGAAAAAGTTAATCTTCATTGTCGCAACAACAAGTATATATTAAAAACCGGCCCGTTACTTTTGAGTATTCGATAGAAGACAAACTAACAGCGGGCATCATACTCACAGGTTCTGAAATAAAATCTGTGCGGGAGGGAAAGGTGAGCTTTAATGACAGTTACTGCTTCTTTCACGATGGCGAGCTATGGATAAAAAGCCTGCATATTGCCGAATATGTGAATGCGGGTTATGCCGGACACGATCCCATCCGCGAACGCAAACTGTTGCTCAACAAGAAAGAGTTGCGTAAGTGGGCCCAGAAGATGAAAGAAAAGGGCCTGACTATTGTTCCCTTGTCCATGTATATTAATGAGAAGGGCTATGCCAAAGTAGATATTGGATTAGCCAAGGGCAAGAAAACCCATGACAAGCGCGAAAGCATTAAAAAGCGCGATACCGAAAGAGAAATGAAGCGCTTCCTGAAATAGCAGCTTGCCGAACCTCTACTCTATTGTAAATACGTCCTCACCGTTTTCACTTAACTTCTTCATCAGCGGTGCATTGCCCATACTATACACACCATCTTTCGCCAGGTCGTACGTGTTGGGATTCGCAAACCACCTATTAATGTTCATCATCAGTTTCATAACTGATGTCTTTCCACCCGGGATTGTAATGCCCTTCTTCATGCCTGACCTCACAAGGAAGCCATTTTTACCTATGTGCATCGCATACCCAAGCTTACCCGTGCTGTCCATCCAGTGTCCCTCCAGTTTCAGGAAATGGTAACCTCCACCCATTACATCCGGCCAGCCCATATTGACATTCTCAGCTGTAGCTGGTAATGAGTTGGATATATTCTGCGCCTCATCCAGCCCGATATAGAAAGACACAGAATCGTAAATAGTAGCGGGCAGGCTCCTGAATGTAAAGCTTGTGGTTTGCGCAGCGTCTGCATATATAATTGTATCCGATGAGTACTTTACTTCGCCGCGGTTGTAAAATCTGAACCTGCTGAGGTAATAATGAACTTTAGTAACACTGTACATGTTACCGGCCGCATTTGTGTATCGCAGACTGTCAAACAACAACTGCTCACCGTCTACATGATATCCCAGATTAATCGTCAGGTCGCCGACGGTGGGTGTGGGTATAACATTTTCTTTCTCTTTGCGGCATGCTGACACTACTAACACGGCCATCATCAATATAAAAATTCTGTTCTTCATAATCATTTTTACTCATTCATTTTATCAGTAAGAAGGCTTACCAAAACTGGTATCAGTAATAAACCTCTCGTCGGTAAGCGTTTTCAGAAATGCAACTAGTTGCTGCTTCTCAACGGGATTCAGGTTCAATCCATTCTCTTTACCTTCTTTAGTCATTATCGGATCTATATTCTTCACTCTTTTTACTCCATTATTATAAAAATCGACGACTTCTTCCAAAGATGTAAACCTGCCATCGTGCATGTAGAATTTGCGCAAAGCCACATTGCGCAGGTTAGGCGTTCTGAATTTGCCCAGGTCGTCAACATCCTTGGTCACATTATAATAACCCTTGTCCGCTTCCTTGGCGTATATACTATCAAGACCCGTATTATGCATTTGTCCGTCTGTGGTGATCATAGCTGTGTGGCAATGGAAGCAGTCTCCTTTCTCAGAGAAAAATATCCTCATACCCATCTCTTCACTATACGTGAGCCTCTCCACGCCTTTCATATACCGGTCGTACTTTGTATCTTTTGATATCATGGTACGTGTAAACTGTGCCAGTGCATAGGCTATTTCATGGTGCGTGATATAGTCTACCCCAAAATATTGCTTGAATAACTTCCTGTACTTTTCGTTTTTGTTTACTTTTTCGAGATTAGTCGCAAAGAACTCCTGCGTTTCGAACAGCATTACATCCTCCAGTGTACCGGTTTTTGAGCCGTCCCACATAAACTTTCCGTGCCAGGCAAGATTCACATGAGAAAGAACAGGCATGTCATTTATCATACCCGGAATAGTAAACCCATGCGATTGGAAATGACAGCTGGCACACGCCCGGCCATCATTTGAAAGTATGTCATCATAATACAACATACGCCCCAGTTCTATGCGTTCAACATATGGTTGGTTATCGTCTGGTATAAACATGTCCGGAAAGTGCGCAGGTTTAGCAATTTCGTATGGAGTTAGTTTATATGCAGAATCATATGTAGTGACAGGGGAAGCGGGCTCTTTTCTGCATGAGGTAGACCAAGCCATCAATACAACTATACTTGCAGAACAAAGCAATATTTTCCGGCTTATTCGCATAACATCGTCGTTGGTGTCTATGTAAAGTTGATCTTAAAGATTCGTTCCGGATATGACAAAAGTCACCGCCGGTACTGATAAAAGACATTTTAATCTTTTATTAAGGCAGATAGGTTTGCAGTATGAAAAAGCTTTTCTTGTTTCTTACGCTCCTGTCCGGCATTAACTCCGCCAACGCCTGCAGTGTATGCGGCTGCTCCGCCAGTAACCAGTATCTTGGAATTTTACCCAACTCAAAAAGTAACTTTGCCGGTATACAATACCAGTACCGGGAATTTCAAAGTACACATGAAACAATAGAAGGCGCCACACCCGAAGTTTCAAAAGACTACTATCATACTGCCCAGGTATGGGGCAGGTACAGCCTGCTTCGCAACTTACAATTATTTGCCTTTGTACCTTATGTGTACAACGAAAGAGTAGAAAATGGTGTGTACTCGAGAAACGCAGGCCTTGGGGATGTGACAATCTTAGCTAACTACAGGATACTGGGCGCTAATTGCACAGGTAAAGAATGGCAGCACAACCTGTTGGCAGGCGGTGGAGTAAAGCTACCAACGGGTAAATACGATAGAAACAATATAAAATATAATGAAGGCTTGCCCAATATACAGCCCGGCACAGCGTCGTTCGATTTCATACTCAACACCAACTATACACTGCAACGTAACAACACAGGTATAAATGCAGATGTATCTTATGTAGTAACAACACCCAATAAAGACCAATATAAATTTGGTAACAGGCTGAGCGCAGGCTTGTTGATGTTTCACAACTTTGCTGCTGGCCAACTGAAACTGATACCACAGGCCGGTGCCAGGTACGAAAGAAATGAACTCGACTACAGTAACTACTATTACTCAGTAGAAAATGCGTACAGTGGAGGCAGCCAGCTGTTTGCATCTGCCGGGTTACAGGCGTTTCGCAGTAACATTGGCGCACAGGCTATGTTGCACATTCCCCTGTCACAAAATTATTCTGACGGAATGGTGCAAAGCAAATACAAGACAGAACTTGGTATATACTTCTTATTTTAAAAACAAAGAAAGATGAATCGGTCAATTATGATTGCTGTGCATGGATTAGCATTCAGCACCTTACTACTTTCCTGCAAAAAAGCTGAAAATCCACTTGTGCCTGCAACGCAAGAGGAAAAAACAAAAATAACTATCAATACACCTTACGAAAACCAGGTTTTCGCCAAAGGAGATACGGTATTTATTAAAGCATTTGCAACCTGCACTACAGAGATGCATGGGTGCAAAGTATATATCGTACGCGGTACCACAGATACACTATTTGCTAAGGCCAGGCACATGCATGGTATGGAAATGATGGTGAGTGAACAATGGGTGAATGACCTGGAAACACCATCAGAATTGCAGATAATCGTATCTGCAGTTATTGACCATGACGGCGGCACTGCCGATAAGACGCTAAATTTCAAAACACAGTAGCTGCTCTACCCTGCTTCGTATATCACACCCGATGTAGGCGTTTCATGCAGTTCTATTCTTGTAAGCCCCGGCACACGGGGCTTTATTCTGTCCCATAACCATTTGGCCAGCAGCTCACAGGTAGGATTATTCAAACCTTCGATGTCATTCAGAAATTTATGGTCTACCTGGTCTACTACAGATTTTACACTCTGTTTTAATTCCGCAAAATCTGCAACCCACCCGGTATGTTCATCTATCGGCCCCGTTATATACACCTTCAGTCTATAGGTATGACCATGTATATTACGACATTTATGGTCCTCGGGCACATTCGGCAAATAATGTGCAGAATCGAATGTAAGTTCTTTAAAAATAGTTGCTGTCTGCATATAACGTTTAGTTCTTTGCTCTCTCCCAGTTATTCTTCTGTCTTATTCCTTTTGTCGTCCGGGTGAACTTAATGTTGTCAAACAATACGACAAACAGTTCACCAGGTATCAGTAAAGCGAGTGGATACCTCTTATAATAAGTCTTTTCAGCCGCATCTCTCAGCGTGTAATCGCCCGCTACTCTACCCCTAAACTGCACCCCCGCATTATCTAACCCACTCTCCGATGACCGGTATATTGTGCCTGCTACCGCGTCATTATCCTGCATTGCCGAACTATGAAGTGATGATCGTGATGATTTGAATATAAGACCACCTCCATCCGGCATACAAGCGTAGAGGCAGTTGAAACAATTAGGTAATGCTTCCTCAACATAACACATGGTAGCCACCTTATTTTCCCTTATGAACTCTGATATTTCTTCTGGACAGCGCATCTTTATAATTTGATTTTTCTTCCGCACTTTCAGGTTTTAGTTTCGGAACTAATGCAGTATTGGCGTTGTCATCCAGTGCAACAAACACAAAATATGCATCGCTGATAGCGTATACTTCTCCGCTCAACACCTTCCGCGACCACGCCCTGACATATACTTCCATTGATTTGTCGAAAGCCCTGGTAACCTTGGCGTTAATGGATATAATATCTCCCACTTTTGCGGGATTTTTAAACTCAACTTTATCAATAGATATGGTAACAGCTATTCTACCCGCGTGTGTTTGCGCACATATAGCCGATGCAGTATCCATCCATTGCACCAGTCTTCCGCCCTGCAACATGCCCATAGGATTTGCATCATTGGGATAAACCACTTCGGTCATTACTGTTTCAGAGGCTGAAGGTGATTTTTCAGTTAGCTGCTTTTTCCTGTTCATAGCTATGCAAAAAATGATGGTAAAATTGGCGTAAAAAAAAATCCGTTTGTATGACAAGCATCACCTCTTACCAGATAATTGCAGGAAAGATGATATTAGTCACCACTCAGACAAACAATTAATGTCATCTTTACCACCCACCCGCTCACACTAACCTCGCTATATATTATTATGTCTGATTTACATACATTTCATATCCCTGTATTGGGGGTAGGATACTCAATAGACACACCTGTTAAGGTTGCAAGATTTGGAATTTCATCAGTTATATCCATTATGGATGACGAGCTGTTGGAAACCATGAGACAGTTTTACTGTACAAAAACCGGAGCCGTTTATAAACAAATTGAGAAACACGAACATGATGCACGGGCAAGGAGGATAACTGCTTACCTGGATACTGTAAACGAGATAGTAACATCTCAAATAGCCGAACTGAAAGAACTACCTTTTGGACAGGGCAATGAACCGGATAAGTACTTTAACTTCTTACCCAAGGGTACTTCAGCAAAACAAAAGTATATAGAGGTGGTAGATATGCAGGACAGCCCGACGAGGCGTCGCATAGAACAGGAACTGCGAGACGGGATAACAGCAGGTGCCATCGATGTAAACATCATGGCTAAAGTAGACAAACCTAACCAGGATAAGGACGGGCAACCTTTGCCACAGGAATTTTCAGATGCGCTATCGGCTCTCAGGGGTTTTGCCAACAGTACGCTAACATCTTCTGTTGTCATTTCTGCAGGTTATAATCCAAGGCTGTATGCCTACTTCGAAAATTTCAGTGATTTCTATCCCGGCGAAGACGGGCTGTTAAAGAAGAAAATAATTCTGAAAGTAAGTGACTACCGGTCAGCCTTGATACAGGGTAAGATATTTGCCAAAAAAGGCATCTGGGTATCAGAGTTTAGGATAGAATCGGGATTAAACTGTGGCGGACATGCGTTTGCAACAGACGGCTTGCTGCTGGGGCCCATACTGGAAGAATTCAAGAACAACCGCAATGCACTAACTGCCGAATTATTCAAAATATGTGTTGAAGCACAAAGTAATAAAGGGATACAGCCATTCACAGAATGCCCGAAACTCAAAATAACAGTGCAAGGTGGCATTGGTACTGCTGATGAGCAGGAGTTTTTGATGTCGCACTACCACCTGGACAGTACAGGCTGGGGCAGCCCATTTTTACTGGTACCGGAAGCAACAAACGTAGATAAGCTTACAATAGAGCAACTGGCAACGGCAGAAAAAGATGATTACTACCTCAGTCATGCGTCGCCACTGGGCGTGCCCTTCAACAACTTCAGAAAGAGTAGCGCCGAGCAGCAAAGAATGCAGCGCATTAGCAAGGGCAGGCCGGGAAGCCCTTGCTATAAGAAGATGCTGGTGTCCAACACAGAATTTACTGCAGAACCGGTTTGCACTGCCTCTCGCCTATACCAACACCTGAAAATAAAACAACTGCAGGAACAAAAACTACCGGAGGAACAATACAATACTGAATATAATAAGATAATAGAAAAAGATTGTCTTTGCGAAGGGTTGACAGCCCCCGCTCTGCTGAAGGAGGATATACCTGTACCGCACAACCTGACAGCCGTTACAATATGCCCCGGCCCCAACCTGGCATATTTCTCAGGCATTTTCTCATTGGCCGACATGATTGGGCACATATACGGCAGAAAAAACATCCTGAATTCCCTGCCCCGCCCACATATGTTTGTAAACGAACTGCAGTTATACATTAGCTATCTTAAAGACGCCGGCGGCGAACTCAACCTGAATGCAAAACGCAGTAAATACCTTGCGACCTTTAAAACTAACCTGCAGGAAGGAGTCAATTACTATCAAAAGCTGGCGCAGGAGTTTATACAATCCATGCAGTCCGATTTGAACCTGGCGGAGAAAGAACTGCAAGCTGTTTATATACCGTCCACTACCGACTGACATGCCGCATATCAGCATCAGGTATGATGATTATCATCTTTTGCAGAAGCTCATGTTTCTATTTTTACAACGCTACATGGTAATACAGGAATGTTAAGACTGGTATGGGGTATATTATTTACGGCTTTTTGCCTTTACACAGGTTGGGTGTACCTCTATTGCGATGAAAAAACAGAGATAGTACAGGACAACCCATCAGTAACCAGGGGCTGGCAACTGTGGCAACAAAAAAACTGCCAAAGCTGCCATCAATTATACGGACTGGGGGGATACATGGGTCCGGACCTGACCAACATCGCACGTGACAGCAACAAAGGCAGGCCCTACATGCACACCTTTATAAAATACGGCACAGGCAGAATGCCTGCTTTTAATATGACCGATGAAGAGGTGTACCAGGTGATCGACTTCCTGGAATGGGTAGATAAAAGCGGCGTGGCAACGGTACCCGAAGAGGCTGTACATTGGTCGGGTACATATATCATAGACAAATAAAGATGCCTTTACACATACGTTTATACACAAAGTTTGTTTTCCTGCTGTTGCTGGCTACACTGGTGTTCGGTATGCTCTCTTCATGGGCGTATCTATATCCGGAGTCTTTTAATAACTATCTGCCCTTCTATCAGTTGCGCCCAATGCATACATCCGCTGCTCTATTTTTCATTATCAGTGCCGCTACACTGTGCATTATACTATTCAATAAGCGCACAATTGGCAGGGAAGCAACAACTGGTACTTTCGAAAAGATCTTTATTACTACGTGGATAGCAACAACCCTGGTGATATTTACCTACTACGGGTTCAGGCAATTTGGCGGACGCGAATACTGGGAGTTTCCTGCGTGGCTTTCCATTCCACTACTATTTAGCTGGGTCTTCTTAATGCTTGGCTACTACAAGGGCTGGCTGAAGTGTGCTGATAAAAAGCCATTATATATATGGATGTGGTCAACCGGCATCCTGTTTTTCCTCATCACGTTCATTGAGCAAAATCTCTGGCAGGTGCCCTGGTTCCGTCAGTCTTTTCTGCGGGAGCTCACCGTACAATGGAAGGCCAATGGCTCTATGGTAGGTGCCTGGAACCAGATGATCTATGGCTCCTCGCTCTTCCTGATGGTGATGATAAGTGGTGATAAAACCATCGCCCTGAACAAAAAAGCATTCTTCTTTTACTTCCTGGGACTAACAAACCTGATGTTCAACTGGGGACACCATATCTACAACCTGCCGGCACACGGCGCTATCAGGCATATATCTTACGCCATTAGCATGACCGAGTGGCTCATATTCATCAGCATAATACAAGGTTTTAAAGCCAAACTTGGGGAAGCACGTAAACTACGCCACTTGCTGCCTTACAAGTTTCTTATAGCAGCAGAGTTCTGGGTTTTTGCCAATCTTATTTTAGCATTATTCATGTCCATACCTGCGGTCAACAGGTATACGCATGGCACACATATCACCGTGGCACACGCTATGGGCACTACAATAGGCATTAACACCATGATATTGCTCGGCGTATTGGGTTACGCGCTTGATATCGACCAAAAAATAAAATCAGGCAGAAAACTATTGACATCGGCATACAACCTGGCACAGATAAGCCTGTTGATATTCTGGTTATCACTTATTGTGGCAGGCATCATTAAGGGATATAGAAGCGTAGCTATGAACATAGCGGTATTCCAGGAGATGATGGCACCTGTGAATACAGTACTCAAAATATTTGCCCTTGCTGGGTTAGGCGTAGCTTTAGGGCTTGGAATAATAGTTGTACAATACTGGCAGGCTATTGATAAAAGTAACAGAATTGTAAAAGAAAACAAATAAAAGACAACGACATCTTTTATTTAACCTACAAGTAGTATATTTGTAAACTAATGGAAAGCAGAAAGCCCATAAAACGCAGTAGTGAACTGGTGCCTCTATCGAGGGACCATCATTCTGGCCTGTTGTTGTGTTGGAAGATAAAAACTGGTTTACAAAAAAATGTCGGTACGGACAGAATTGCCAACTATGTTGTATTTTACTATCAAGCCCATCTCAAAGAACATTTCAGGCAGGAGGAGGAGTATGTCTTTCCATTGCTGGACAAAGACGATCCACTGATAGAAAAAGCTTTGAGTGAGCATGGTGAATTGGCAACACTAATAGCCGGGCTTGAAAATGCTATACCTGTGGAACCGACGAGCCTCGAAAAACTGATGAACCTTTTAGAAGCCCATATCAGGTATGAAGAACGGGAACTGTTTCCCTACATAGAACAAAAGTCCGGTGACAGCGGGCTTAAAAATGCAGGTGAAATAATCGCTGAATTGCACAATAACATTACAGAACCAGCCTGGGATGATGAATTTTGGGCAAGAACTATATAACAATGTTTTCAAAAACCTGCGAATACGCAATAAGGGCAACTATATACATCGCTTCAGAGTACAAAGGCGAAGAAAAAATAGGCATCCAGGATATTTGTGAAAACATTGAAGCTCCACAACATTTTACCGCCAAAACACTACAGGTGCTGAGCCGCCATGACATTGTCAGTTCGAAGAAAGGCGTGCACGGCGGCTTCTATATCTCAGAGAAACAGCTGGACACAAAACTGATTGACATTGTATTTGCCATAGATGGAGACCACGTATTTACTGGTTGTGCACTTGGCCTGAAACAATGCTCTGAAAAAAAGCCCTGCCCTATCCACAACAAGTTTAAGCCTGTGAGAGAGAGCCTGAAGAAGGTATTGCAAGACACGACAGTAAGAGAACTGGCTAAGAATATTAAAGAGGGCAAGTTTGTACTCAAAGCTCTTGGGATTTAAAAAATTTTACCCAAATAAAAGATAAAAATGTCTTTTATTATGATTAAAAACAGAAGAAATAAGAAACTATGGATTGGCATTGCATTAATCAACCTGGCGGTTGTGGCTCTGTTGGGGTTTGTACTACGTAGCAAGATACTATTCTCAATTCCCTTTATTGACTTCAAATACACCCTGCATGCACATTCTCACTATGCATTTGGCGGTTGGGTAACGCTCGCTTTGCTTACACTAATTACGTACGAGGTATTGCCGGCAAGCATGAGTCGAAAAAAATCCTACAGTTGGTTGCTGGCAGGGATATTAATGAATGCGGTAGGTATGCTCATCAGTTTCCCACTGCAAGGTTATGGCTTCTACTCTATTCTGTTTTCTACGCTATTCATATTCGTAACGTACGGTTATAGCTATACATTCATAAGAGATGTATTGAAGACTAAAAATAGTCGTACGATAAAACTATTGTCAATATCTGCCATGGTATACATGGTTATTTCATCCGTTGGCCCGTTTACACTAGCCTATTTGATGGCTACAAAATCAGGAAATGCATTCCTTTACAGAGATTCTATTTATACATATCTGCACCTGCAATACAACGGGTTCTTCACCCTGGCTATTATGGCCTTATTCTTTAACCGGATAGAACATTTAATGAACAACCGTAATACGCAGATGTCTTACAGGTTGGCACATATCCTCAATTTCACCGTATTACCATCTATGTTCCTCAACTACCTGTGGCACTATCCTACTACCTTGTATAGGATACTCGGCCTGGCTGGCAGCATCTCCCTGTTAGTATGTATCGTTTATTTCCTGGCAACAGCCTGGTCTGTCAGGTCTATTTTCAAAAATAACATCAAGGCTGTTAAATTAATCGGAATAACAGCCCTGTCAGCCTTCGTACTAAAGATGGCCATGCAGGCTTTAACCATATTTCCAGCGCTTGGCAGCCTGGTATTTGCCAACAGGCCAATGATTATTGCATTTCTGCACCTCGTGCTACTGGGTTTTGTATCGCTGTATCTCATCGCGCATTTCCTGAATGGGGGCTATATGCCGTTAAATAAGAAGTCTATTACAGCTACATACGTTTTCGCATCTGCAGTAGTGGTCAACGAAATACTGTTGTTTATGCAAGGCACCAGTGTGATGTTTATGACCAACAGTAGTATGTATAACTGGCTGCTTTGGGGAACCGGAGCCTGGCTGCTCGCAGGGTCATTAATGATGGTCGTGAATTACTATAGAACTACAAGAGCGCAGAAAACATTTGTAACCATACAAACGGGAACAACCAAAGAATTTCAACGTAAAAACTAGAATAAATATGAATGAACAAAATTTTATTGACGTTACCGTCATCGAGCCAAGACTTAAGCATCCGTCAATATTCAATGCATTTGACGGCATAAACTCGGGGGAGGCTATTGTAATACATAACGACCATGACCCTAAACCCCTGTATTACCAACTGCTGGGCGAGCGCGGCAACTGCTTCTCCTGGACATACCTGGCAAACGGCCCGGAAATATGGGAGGTGGAAATAAGAAAAAATGATGACAAGGCCGGGCAGGAAACACTGGGCGAAATAGCGGCAAAAGACCTGCGCAAGGCTGAGGTGTTCAAAAAAATGGGGTTAGACTTCTGTTGTGGCGGAAAGAAAACGCTGGAAGAAGCCTGTCTTGAAAAGGGACTGGATGTAATGAGGGTGAAAGACGAATTGAAATTTGTAGAAACAAAAGCCAGGGAGCAATATGATTTCTCATCATGGAAAGCGTCTTTCCTGGTTGACTATATTATAAACGTACACCACAGCTATGTAAATGACAACGGGCCGGTATTAAAGGACCTGTCAGACAAAGTAGCTGCTCACCACGGACGAAGCATGCCTTACCTGGAGGAAGTAAACAAGAAAGTGCGCGAATTAATTTGCGAACTGACCACGCACATGAAAAAGGAAGAACAGGTACTGTTCCCTTACATTAAAGGCCTGGAAACAAGCAATGTCGGAAACAAAGGATTTAACACCGTACAAGACCCAATATGGGTAATGGAGCGTGACCATGAAGTAGCAGGCGAGATCATGCGTGGCCTTCGCGAAATAACCAATGATTTTACAAAGCCTGCCGGGGCGTGCAATAGCGTAGGCCTGCTGATGCACAAGCTCAATGAATTTGAATCGGATCTACATATGCATATACACTTAGAGAACAACATTCTCTTCCCTAAGGCTGTAGAAATGGAAAGATGATGATTGCGAGCCTGTAAACCCTATTTTAAATTCTTAAATATGATAACGATACTACCAGGCACAAAGATATCCGTGATATTAAAAGCCAATGCAGATGCGATTGAGGCAATAGCCTCCATCAACCCACATTTTAACAAACTCAGGAATCCACTCTTAAGGAAGATACTGGCAAGCAGGGTTACAGTTTCCGAAGCAGCAAAAATTGGCAAATGCAGCATAGAATGTTTTGCTGAAAAGCTTCGCCCGTTGGGCTTCGACTTGAAATGCGAAGAGCTGTGCAATAACAAAGAGCCGTCAGATGTGTATAAAGACATCGAACATCATGCAGCACTCGATGTGAGAAAAGATTTAGTCGAAGGGAAAGATCCTTTCAATATCATCATCAAAGCACTGGAAAAAATTAACGCAGGAGAAACACTGCTTTTGGTAAACAGTTTCACGCCCTTCCCACTGATTAAGATACTGGAAAGGAAGGGCTATACAATTACAGTACGGCAACTAGCAGATGACATCGTCCACACTTACCTGCAAAAACCCCAAAAAGCCTTACCGGACGATATTGATGATATACACGGCTACCGGCCTTTCGAAGAGTTGATACAGCTATACGATGGCAAGATGGTCATCACAGATGTTCGCCACTTGCCTATGCCCCAGCCTATGCTGCATATACTGGAGCAACTCGAGCAGTTGCCTGCCGGAAAAGCATTGTTTGTCTACCATAAGAAAATCCCCATGTTCCTGCTGCCCGAATTGAAACAGAACGGCTATAAATATGCAATAAAAGAAGATGCGGACGCCATATTGATGTTGATATATAAAGACAAGTATGAAGCCGCCTGACGAGCATATATCCCACATCAGCACAGTAGTACCCTACTACATACTGGCAGCCGTCAGCTTCGTAATATTTCAGATACTGCTTATTATATCGCTGCCTGAAATACACCTGCATTATTTTCAGCCAAAGCTACTGGCCCTTACACATCTGTTTGTATTAGGCTGGGGAACCATGGTGATTTTCGGCGCCGTTAACCAGTTAGTCCCGGTCATAGCTGAAACAAAGCTTTACAGTCAGATCTTACCGGTCATCAACTGGATACTACTAACCATCGGCATACCCATATTGATATGGTCATTCTGGACATTCCAGTTTATCTGGATTACATACACCGGCGCATCATTGATAATAATAGCTATCATCCTCCATGCGTTCAATATTTACAAAAGCATATTTGCCGGAAAAAGCAACATTATTGCTGATATTCTTTTGATGGCCCATGCATGGTTATTCATTACAGGCAGCATAGGGCTGCTATTGCTTATTAACCTTATCAGTCCTCTTTTTCCTGAAGAGCATCTGCATTATCTGAAAATACATGCTCCTATCGGTATGGCAGGTTGGTTCCTCCAGCTCATTATAGGAGTCAGCGCCCGGTTGGTGCCCATGTTTATGCTCAGCAGAAGGGAGAACACAAAACTATTGAGTACTAGCTTCTATACCCTCAATGCAGGACTGGCTTTGTTTCTTATTGAAGGGATGATATTCCATAGCTTTCACGGGCGGTATATCTACCTGTTGCTTGTGATAGTCGGGTTGGCTGCTTATGCCACATACATCCGGGGTTGCTACAAAAGCGCCCTGCGTAAACAGAAAGACGCAGGTATGCGGCAAACGTTTATAGCTATAGGTTTCATTCTTGCAGCCCTTGTGCTTCTCATCATCTCTATATGGGTGGGCACAAGTGTACAACCCCAAATTACAACTCTATTTGGTCTTACTTTTTTTTGCGGACTGGTCACCATCATCATCATGGGACAAACCTTCAAAACACTTCCGTTTATTGTCTGGATGCATATAACTAAGCCAAACGCGTTGCCCGAACTTATGCCTAAAGACCTGTTCAGTGAACAATGGGTAAATATTCAACTATGGGTATATCTGCCCGGCTTGCTTTTGCTATTGACCGGGCTGGCTGTTAAATTGACAATACTGTTACAAGCGGGCGCATTTTTAATGCTCATCGCCGCAATAATATATACTGTCCATGTGTTGTATGTAACAGGGAAACTTAAAACTAAGCAGCTATGAATATTGCCATTACAGATCCGCACTACGCGGTTAAAATAAAAGCCATCCAGGCACTCTATGGGGTAACAGACCCGGAGCTGAATATCAATATAGTAGACTTGGGTTTAGTGTACGACATTCATATAAATGAAGAGCTGAAAAAGGTGTCGGTAGAAATGACCCTGTCTACAAAGTCCTGCCCCCTGGGCGGTATCATTACCAATCACGCCCGGGTGGCAATCGAAGATAAACTGGATGACTATGATGCCGAAGTACAACTGGTATGGGAACCTAAATGGAACTACGATAAAATTTCAGCGGAGGGCCGTATAGCTCTAGGCTTATAGATCTTTCCTTTTAAATATTCTTACAGAGAGCAACAGCGGCAGGAACACCCAGAACAGCAACCAACTGAAAGAGTAAATTGTACCCGCAGATGAACCCAGGAACTTTTTAAACAATGCCCCTGAATACCCCATCAGTACAGCCACATCCAGTTTCAGCAACATCAATACGCGGGCCAGGTCTATCGGGTTGAAAGACAGTATGCCTACCACCACCTCATCAATGGGATAATCACTGAAAGAATAAATGAACATCATCAGTAGCCCGTCAAAGAGTATAGTAAAGAACAGGGACAGGATAATTGCCGCACCTATCCCCCGCGTCTTGTCTTTGAACAGTACGAATATCAATAACGCAAAAGATGAGAATATCAACGAAAGCAAAACACCCGTGGCAATAAGCGTAAAACTGGCAGCATCGGCGGCCAGCACCATCAAAGGTGTGCCTATGCCCACTACATAGGCAAGCGATAATGAAGTAGCCAGGCCGATATATTCTGCCAATAACACCTTCTGTCTTTTAATAGGCTGCGCCAGCAACAACTCAATAAATTCTATTGAATTAAAAAAATAAATAGTTGCAAACAGGATACTGATAATCGGCACGAACAACAACGAAATATTCATCAGGCTCAGCAGCCCCTTCGAAGTGTTGGCGTCAAACCCCAGTACACTGATGGATAGTGCCGCCAGTATGAGCGTGTACACCAGTACAGTTTTGTTGCGTACCAGGTCCAGGAATACGTATTTAACGATGGTTTTCATGCTCTACTCCTTTTTTGTTATGTTGTTGACCTTTGATGATATGCGCTATTATCTTATTCAGTCTTATTTCGCCTGTTATTTCCTGCAACTCCTCTGTACTCTTATAAAACAGCGGCTTCCCGTCCTGCATATATATGATGTGGCTGGTTATACCTTCCAGGTCGCTCAATACGTGGGAGGTAATCAGTATCAGCTTACCACTATCTTGCTCCTGCATTATTTTCTCCTTCAGCAGCTCGCTCGATACGGGATCAAGACCAGCTGTAGGCTCGTCCAGTATCAATATATCCGGCGAAAAAAGAAATGCCAGGCAGGCACTTACTTTTTGCCTCATCCCGCCGCTCAGGCTCCGCATAGTTTTGTGCTGTATTTTCTTCAGCTCAAAACCTTCTACCAGGTCATTATCATAGCGGGTGTTCTCCTGCCTTATTTCCTTTATCATGTTCAGCACCTGCTCTATGGTCATATTCTCAGGGTAGCGTCCTATCTGCGGCATGTAGCCTATCTGCCCACGGTATTGCCAGTTATTCCTCACTACCTGCCCGTTTACCTTTATTTCGCCTTTCTCCGGTATTACCAGGCCCAACATAGACTTGATCAATGTTGTTTTCCCCGATCCATTAGGGCCCAGCAGCGATATGGTCCGGCCACTTTCGAGTTCCAGGTTTACATCGTTCAGCGCTTTAAACCTGCCGAATGATTTGGTTATATGTTCTATGCTGATCATTTCAATTCCCATTTTTGCATCACCGGGCTGTCGTCTTTCAGTTGGTCGGGTATGATGCTCGGCATCACCTTTTCTACCTTATCCAAAATGTCTGTAAGAAAGCTGCGGTATAGTATCATGGCGGTTGGTACTTTCTCGGTTACTACTGCATACAGGCTCACGGGATAGTACGGTATATCCCCCACTTTATCCCTGTCCAGGTCGTAGCCGTCATATTTGTCCCAGTAGTTGTGCTCAAACACATTCATCACCATCGTGCCGTTGGTAGCTACGTCAAACGAATTATTGATAAAATTATTCTGCTTAAAACTACCATTGCTGGAGCTGGCCTGTATGCGCATTGCCCAACCGTTGTCCCTGAAGGTGTTTTTAGTCGTGTGAATCCTTGTTGCTCCTTCCATATAGACACCCACAGTATTCCTGACAAACAGGTTACCTTCTATTTTCCCATCTGTTATCTCCTTGAGCAGCAGGCCATACGCCGCATCTCCCCAGTTGTTCTTAAACACATTGCCGGTCATAGTTACACGATTGGAAAACATAACAGCCACCCCTGAACCGTTGTCAGAAAATGTATTATTTGAGTACACATCGTCGTGGGAGAACATGAAGTGCAACCCGTAGCGGATGTTCTTTTCCGACGTATTCTTCAACACATGCGAGTTGATTACAAATTCGAGGTAAATGCCGTCTCTGTGTCCCGACACTTTGTTGCCTTCTATCCTCAGGTCATCGCCTCGCCATACATGCACGCCGTTTCCGCTGTTTTGCTCACTTACCGCGCCGGAGCTGATAATATTATTCTTAACTAGGCAGTGAGCGCCATTCTGCACATATACTCCGTAAGTATTGTTCAATATTCTATTGTTGCGCACAGTCACATATTCAGCCTCTTGTATTCTTACAGCAGCCATATCCTGCATGCTGGATATGCCGGTGTTCTGTATGGTCAATCCCTGCAACACTATTCCGTTAGCAGACAACACAAATATCTCAGATTTCTTCTGTCCATCTACCACCACATTTCCCTTCCCCGAAATAAATAATTTCTTTGGCACGTGGATGTCATGCTCATTATATACCCCTTCATACACTACAATTGTATCACCGGCAGCAGCACGGTTTATCGCGGCTTGTATAGCAGCTTTGCCCGGCTTCACATGTATAGTGTTGCCGTATGTCACTGCGGTACATACCATGAGAAATAAAAAGGATAATATCTTTCTAACAGGTAAATACATTTATTGAATATTACTCCAGTCTAGCACACTCACTTGCAGGCTGTCAGCATAAGTCTTAGCTTCTTCCTGATTTACAAAAGCTGCATAATTGCCATTCATGGGGCTCGAAAAAAATTCATGCTGGATATATACCGCCTCTTTCGCATCTGTGATTTCATTTTGCGCTGCTGAATATTTTTCTACAAACAACAGGACGCTTTGCTCGTCCATGTCATTCTCTGTCATATATTGTCTCATGCAGAGTATATCGTCAAATTTATACACCTTCCCCTTGTCAGTCACCAGTTCAGCCCCATACCGTGCATCCATTATTGTCATCTTACAATGCGCACAGCCATCGCTGCCATAATCTATAGGCTTATACCCTTTAGTGCACGATGCCAGCAGGATAACTATGGGAAGGAATATTATAAAAAGTACTTTTTTCATTTTATTGCGGTTTTTGACTTCTTCCATTCGTAATAGCATACAAACACCATCAGGGCGCCGGCGGCAATGTAGAACCATCCGCCAACATGCGGTTGCGACAGTGCTTCAAAGTTCAGCATTTTTTTATAACCTATCAGGGGCGGCTGGTAAGCCATACCCGGCACCTGTATCGGTGCGTTGGGGTCAAGGTCGTGGCCGTATTTATACAGCCAGCTATAAAAATCATAAAACGACACCAACCCTATTACCACAAATATCCCTGTCCATATATAATAGTATCGCTTACGGTTAAGGAGAAGTACCACCAATCCCAGTGCCATAAAAGACATCATGGTTATGGGCAGGTACACAAATTCTTTAAAATCTTCTTTATGTATGGTCTTCATTCCAATGTAGTGGTTCAGCCCGTTGATGATCTCTACATCACCCCCCACATCATTTATCCATATTTGCATAGACAAACCATCGGGATATTGTGGTGCTCCCAGTTGTATATCCCACATAGGGAAGGCCCAAAGGGTAGCCAGGAAGAGAATTACTACTATTATACTCGCCTTACCTAATCGTGTCAGTTTCATCTTTCCTCATTTTTAAAGAAATAATGGCAGCACCCGTTTGGCGGGGCACTACCATTATTCAACTATTCATTATTTAGCAGCTACACCGGGGGCTGTTTCCCCTATACCAAACCTCAACGGCACATTGCTTCCTTTTGGAGATACCCTCATATAACCTTGCATTTCCTGGTGCAGTGCAGAGCAGAAGTCTGTACAATAGAACGGATACATACCTGCTTTTTGCGGAACGAATTTCAGCGTAGCCGTTTCGCCCGGCATGATCAGCAGTTCAGCATTCGGATTGTTTTTGATAGCAAACCCGTGGGGAATATCCCAGTCTTGCTCTAGGTTGGTCACGTGGAAGTACACTTCATCACCCACATATATACCTTCAATATTATCCGGTGCCAGGTGAGAGCGTATAGCCGTCATATATACATCTACACGGTTGCCATTACGCTCCACTTTCGCTTTCTTCTCACCCATTGTCACATACTTGTGCTTGTTCTTGTTAATGTCGTATATCTTCACACTCTTGTCTTTGATCACGCTTGCTGCTATCCCTTGTGCATAGTGCGGCTCACCCACGGTAGGATAATCCAGTATCAATTCCATTTTATCACCGCTTATGTCATATATCTGTGCAGACTGGGCCAGTTCGGGGCCTGTAGGCAGATACCTGTCTTTGGTGATCTTGTTATAGGCTATCACATATTTACCCCATGGCTTTTTGGTATCGCCGCCGGGTATACACAGGTGGCCTATTGAGTAGTAGGTAGGTACCCTGTCTACTACTTCCAGTGTTTCAATATTCCATTTCACTATTTCAGATGAAAGGAACATAGAAGTATAACCAAATCCTTTACCATCAAACTCCGTATGCAAAGGGCCGAGGCCTGGCTTCTTCACTTCACCGTGCAATACTGATTCATATTTCAGTACGGGTATGCCATGATAATCACCTTCAAAATCTTTCGCGGCGATTGCCTTGGTCAGCTTGTCAAAAGAGAACACCGGTATCAGCGCAGCCAGTTTACCACTGCCCACTATGTACTGGCCCGTTGGGTCAACATCGCAGCCGTGGGGAGACTTGGGACAGGGTATCATATATACCATGCCTTTCAGCTCATTGTGGTCTACCACTATTACTTCATCTTGTATTTTAGACTCTGCCTGCTGCGTTTCCTCATCCAGGTGGTTGTGTGCATACTCAGCTTTCACCTTTTTGCCCTTGCCCGATTTTACATATTCCTCTATTTTCTTCCAGTTCAGCGCTACTATAAAGTCTTTGTCCTTTTCTGAAGCCTGCACCTCCAGCAAAGTATGCGCCTGTTCTGTATTATAAGTTGAGAAGAAGAACCAGTCGTGAGACGGGCCTTTACCCCCGCGGCTCAGGTCCAGATCCATACCCGGCAGTACTACCTGGAAAGCGATGTCCATATTCCCATGTTCTTTATCTACGCTGATAAAAGATATAGTGCTTTTAAAGTTTTCCTTGAAAGAACTGATAGGCACGTCACCTTCGCCCAGTGGTACGGCAAACCTGGTACCGGCTACCACATACTCTGTATTTTCCGTCAGGTAAGGCGATGAGTGGTTACCCGCACTATTGGGTAGTTGCAGTATTTCCACTGTTTTAAACGTAGTCAGGTCTATCCTGGCCACACGCGGCGTATTATTGGCGTTGGCAAACAACCAGCGTCCGTCCTGCTCGCCGTTCGTCAGCGATATGGTCAGGTGGTGCTGATCGTCCCAAGGCACCTGCCCGGCGGTAGTGTTCAGCATTGGTTTGCTTTCTTCACTGTAGCCATACCCGTTTTCCGGGAAGACAGAAAATACTGGGATGATCTTCAACAACCTGCCCGACGGAAGGCCATAAACGGATACTTGTCCGTTGAAGCCGCCGGATACGAAATTGTAAAATTCATCGTACTGGCCGGGTGCAACATAAGCCTTAGCAGCGGCATTGCCGGTCACCACCGATTCGGCATTTTTCATTTTGCAACCCTGTAGTATCGTAAACGTGCCCAAACCGAGCGCAGTGTACATTAGGAGCTTTTTCATAAAAGAGAGATTTGTATTTGGAGTTTTTAAACTTATTGCTGTTGCTGATCATTGTATCTCATGAATTCCAGCACGTTCCGCGCTTCTTCATCAGACAGATTTTGGTTAGGCATACGCACCATACATATTTCCAGCATAGCCTGAGATTCGGGGTCTTTCTCCAGCATCTCGTCTACATTGGTAATGAAATTCATGATCCATTCCGGCGTGCGGCGTTCTGTTACATCTTCCCAACCCGGGCCTACCAGCTTCTCGCTACTCAGTTTGTGGCAGGAAGCACATTTTACTTCGTACACGGTTTTCCCTTCTGCTATCATTCCTTCATCAAGTGGGTTGGTCAGTTCCACATCCTGGAACTTGCCGATTCCTTTGTCACTCACTTCGGGTGCTTCCTCTACCATTGAGGCCGGAGCTTCTGTTGTTTCCTTTTTGTCGCCATCGCCGCTGCAGCTGTATACAAGAAATGACGTGGCCAGTAAAATAGTCGCTGTTAAGATGTGTTTGGTGTTCATATTATTGAAAGTTTAAATTACAAAATACAATACATTAAAGTTATCAATTAATTCTAACAACTATGTAATGCAGTTTGTTCATAGGTCAAAAGTCGTACAGGCTGCTAACATAAAATATGACGTTGGTCATATAGTGGACAAAAAGGTCTTTTTTTCGGATATTTATGTGGGCGTTTTGCTGCAACCCTCTCTGGCAAAGGCATACATCACCTCAACATCCGGTTTGCTTCATAGAAAAATTCAAAAAACAGCGATTCAGGCATAGTGACAATACTCATAAAATGGGATGGTGATTAAACAGGGTAAGCGAACAGCCGATAACCAGCGCCAATTCCGTGCTATTGATATCCGTGAAGAACAGTGGAAATCACACACGTGTATACGGGCCGCTAACAAAAAATGCCCTTACAACAGAAATAGCTCGCCGGATTACTATTAAATTTTTGCAAAAAAATATTCATAATAATATCATTGGGCAATATTTAGTTACTTTCGCCGCTGCGAAATCATGTGTTTTTGAAGAAAACAGTAGCCATAGGCCTCATAGCAATTATATTCCTGCAGCTTTCAGGAGGATCAGCTATTGCATCAGCTTTCAATACAAGCAGTCTTACAACAACACATTACACCAAAGGCACCCATTGCACCAAACATCAACAAACTGATTTATTCAACCTCTCACAATTCCTCGAAGTAGAAGATACCGAGGAAGGTGTGGCTAAGAGTATAGCTTTCCCAGTTTCCGACCAGTTAGCTACCTACAACTTTCTGCCGTCATTTACTACTGCTAATAAGCACTTTCTCATCCATTTCGCAAGTGCGATAAAGGACCGGCTACCCAACAGGAAAATCTTGTACTGCACATTTCTTATCTGATACTTTTTTGATATTCTGCCATTTACACATGCTCCGAGTCATGTGTAAATGGCATATTTCTTTACGGCCATATGCTTGTTTGTAGCACTCGTATGGCATTCGTATCCACCTAAGCAGCCACTCTGTTGAAAGGGCGTGCCTGCTAACAATATTATTAATAGTCACAACATTTAACATGACAAACATGAATAGGATCCTCATGGTCGTGGTACTGGCAGCGTATATGTTTAGCGCCGGGTGCCAAACTCACAAAGAAAAAAAGGAAGCTGTCACAAAGTTTCTGGTTACAAGTCCGTTGAAAACAGATACCGTGATCATAAATGAATATGTATGCCAGATACAGTCGATACGGCATATTGAATTAAGAGCGCAAGAAAGGGGTTACCTGCAAAATGTCTTTGTAGACGAAGGTAGGTTTGTGAAAGAAGGCCAGTTATTATTTAGAATAATGCCACGCTTGTATGAAGCTGAGAAACAGAAAGCCGAGGCAGAAGCCAAGGTAGCTGAGATAGAGTACCTGAATACCAAGTCTCTTGCAGACAACAACATTGTTGCCCCTAACGAACTGGCAATGGCAAAAGCAAAATACGACAAGGCAAAAGCAGAACTTGCCCTGGCACAGGTACACCTGCAGTTTACAGAAATACGGGCACCATTCAGCGGGTATATTGATCGCTTCCACGTTAGGTTAGGCAGCCTTCTCGATGAAGGTGACCTGCTCACTACTCTGTCCGACAACAGTAAAATGTGGGTGTACTTTAATGTATCGGAATCAGAATACCTCGACTATAAGTCGAATGTCAGGCAAGATAGCCTCATGACTGTAAATCTGTTAATGGCAAATGGCCGGCAGTTTGAGCATTCGGGTGTTGTAGAAACAATTGAGGCTGATTTTAACAATGAAACGGGTAATATCCCATTCAGGGCCACATTCCCTAATCCCGGTGGTCTGCTCAGGCACGGCGAAACAGGCAGTATCCTGATACCTGTTCAATATAAAAATGCATTGATCATACCCCAGAAAGCCACTTTCGAGGTACTGGACAAGAAATATGTATTCGTGTTGGATAAGGACAATCATGTAAAGCAAAGGGCCATATCAATCGCAGCAGAAATGCCTGATCTTTTTATTATAAACGGTGGTATACAGGAAGGTGAGAAAATACTACTGGAAGGTTTGCGAAAAGTGAAGAACGATGATAAAATAAGTTATGAATACATAGCGCCCCGTGCGGTAATCAAAGACCTCAAATTATTTACAGAATAGTTAACCCAACTTAAAACAAACAAAATGTTCAAAGAATTCATACATAGGCCTGTGCTGTCTATTGTGATATCCGTTATCATAATATTCATGGGCGTACTGGCCATTAATACTCTGCCAAAATCACAATTCCCAACCGTTGCTCCGCCTGTGGTATTGGTAACATTGGCCTACCCTGGTGCCAGTGCCGAGGTGCTGGTTAACTCGGTATTGATACCGCTGGAAAAATCCATCAACGGTGTGCCGGGTATGAGGTATATGACATCGGATGCAACCAGTGCGGGCGAAGCCACCATCCAGGTCGTATTCAACCTCGGCGTTGACCCAAACCAGGCTGTTGTTAATGTAAAAAACAGGATAGAACAGGTAACCAACAGGCTACCGATACTCGTACAACGAGAAGGCATAGTGGTAAACTACATTCAGCCTAACATGCTGATGTATGTAAACCTGTTTAGCAAAGACGAACATGTTGATGAAAAATTTCTGTACAACTATGCGAGCGTGAACATGCTGCCTGAACTGCAAAGGGTAACTGGTGTTGCCAGTGCTAAGATACTTGGCAGCAGGCAGTTTGCCATGCGCGTGTGGCTGAAACCTGACCGGATGCGCGCCTATAATGTATCGACTGAGGAGGTGATGGATGCGCTGAGTGAACAAAGTATCATCGGCTCGCCCGGAAGGATAGGCCGTAGCGACGGCAAACGCTCACAATCTCTTGAATATGTGCTTACCTACGAAGGACGGTTTAACAAACCCGAACAGTACAAAAACGTCATCATAAGGGCTAATCCAAATGGTGAAGTATTATACCTTAAAGACATAGCAGATGTTGAGCTGGGCAGTGAATTTTATGATATTTATTCTAACCTGAACAATCGCCCCTCAGCAGCCATTGTTCTCAAGCAGAACTATGGTAGCAATGCCAGCGAAGTAATCAGCCAACTGAAGGAAAAGCTCGAAGAAATGAAAGAAACCTCATTTCCTCCGGGCATGGAATATGAAATAAGCTATGATGTATCCCGCTTCCTGGATGCATCTATAGATAAGGTAGTGCACACGTTGGTAGAAGCTTTCATATTGGTAGCCATTGTGGTATTCCTCTTTCTGGGCGATTGGCGGTCAACACTTATTCCCACTTTGGCGGTACCAGTATCTCTTATAGGTGCGTTTATTTTCATGCAGATGTTCGGGCTTACAATTAACCTGATTACGCTATTTGCACTGATACTCGCTATTGGTATTGTGGTAGACGATGCGATAGTGGTAGTTGAAGCAGTACATGCCAAAATGGAGCAGGAAAATCTTTCACCTTATGCAGCTGTGGTAAAGGTGCTACAGGAGATAAGCGGCGCTATCATTGCCATCACGCTTGTAATGACTGCTGTGTTTGTGCCGGTCACATTTATGACCGGGCCGGTCGGTATTTTTTACAAGCAATTCGCCATTACTATGGCTACCTCTATCGTACTATCCGGCGTAGTGGCCCTTACACTTACACCCGTGCTGTGCGCTATGATATTGAAAAACAATCATGGTAAACCTAAAAAGAAAACACCGGTAGACAAGGTGCTGGATGCTTTCAACCGCTGGTTCGAACGTATTACCGGCAGGTATACCAACTTTCTAAAAGCTATAGTCAACAGGCGGGTTGTCACTTTTGGTATGCTGGCCGCATTCTGCGCGGGTATCTGGCTTACGTCTAATACGCTGCCCTCAGGCTTCATTCCCGCCGAAGACCAGGGTATGATATACGCCATTGTTCAGACTCCGCCCGGTTCTACATTGGAGCGTACCAATGATATCTCACGAAAGCTGCAGGAAATAGCAGAACATGTGGACGGCATTCAATCCGTTTCTGCACTTGCGGGCTATGAGGTACTGACCGAAGGGCGTGGATCCAATGCAGGCACTTGTCTTATTAACCTGAAAGACTGGTCTGAACGGGAGCATTCGGCAGAGGAAATCATAGAAGAGCTGGAGGAAAAAACTAAAGAAATCCCGGGCGCCACTATTGAGTTCTTTCAACCACCTGCGGTACCGGGTTATGGTGCTGCGGGCGGCTTCTCACTTCGCTTGCTGGATAAGACCAACACCGGTGACTACAAAGCATTTGAAAAAGTGAATGATGAGTTTATGGCCGCACTAAAACAGCGAAAAGAACTAACCGGTCTATTCACCTTTTTTGCTGCAAATTACCCGCAGTATGAATTAGTAATAGACAATAAAGCGGCCATGCAAAAAGGCGTGTCTATAGGCAAGGCAATGGACAACCTATCCATTTTGATAGGCAGCACCTACGAGTTGGGGTTTATTCGTTTCGGCAGCTTTTATAAGGTATTTGTGCAGGCATCGCCGGAATATCGCAGGCTACCCACCGACATACTGGACCTGTACGTAAAAAATGATCATGATGATATGGTACCCTACTCTGCTTTTATGAGCATCAAAAAAACACAGGGACTGAACGAAATAACGCGGTACAACCTTTACACATCATCTGCCATCAACGGTGCGCCCGCGCGGGGATACAGTAGTGGCGAGGCAATCAAAGTAATACAAGACGTAGCAAAACAAGTATTGCCGCGCGGATATGATATTGACTGGCTAGGTCTCTCGAAAGATGAAGTAGGTCGGGGCAACGAAGCCTTATATATTTTCCTGGTGGTACTTACTTTTGTGTACCTGATATTGGCCGCGCAGTATGAAAGCTTCCTGTTGCCTTTGCCCGTTATCCTGTCCTTGCCGGCGGGTGTGTTCGGTTCATTTCTTTTGCTTAAGGCAACTGGTCTTGCAAATGACATATATGCCCAGGTAGGCCTGATTTTGCTGGTAGGCCTGTTGGGTAAAAATGCCGTCCTTATCGTAGAGTTTGCAGTTCAGAGGCATCGTCACGGCGCAACGGTGCTCGAAGCTGCCATTGAGGGGGCTAAGACGCGTTTCCGTCCCATACTCATGACTTCTTTCGCTTTTATTGCGGGCTTAATTCCACTGGTCGTAGCAACAGGCCCAGGTGCCATTGGCAACCGTACTATCGGTACTGCCGCAGCAGGCGGAATGTTATTGGGTACAATATTCGGCTTGATAATCGTTCCGGGATTATACTACATATTCGGCACCTTGGCCGAAGGGCGCAGCCTGATCAAAGATGAGCACGAAAAGCCATTGAGCGAAGTAGATGATGACGAAGACATCTTGGTAAACAAAGAAACAAATCAAAATGATTAGACAGAAAAAATATCGATACGCAGGAATTATCTTGCTGGCATCCGCCATGGTGGGGTGCAATATTCCGTCTCTGGTGGATAAAAAGGATATCACTCCCCCACCCGCCAGGTACAGTCAGGCCATAGAATCGGACAGTGCAAACATTGCAACATTGCAGTGGAAAGAGTTCTTTAAAGACTCTTACCTAGTTGCACTCATTGACACTGCATTAAAAAACA
>DATCSV010000035.1:0-4031 GCA_036568285.1 Flavipsychrobacter sp.
GTCGGATAGCCTGGCAGCCATAAGAGCTTACCGGCAAAGCGACAGGTATAAAGATAGTGTAACAGCCATCCGGGAGGCACGGCTCGACTCGATAAAAACCGCGCGGCAAATAACGCTCGACAGTATAAAAGCCGAGCGGCAGCGGGTAACCGACAGTATTGTAGCCGTGCGCAAAGCATATGTTGACAGTATAAGGGCAGTGCAGAAAAAACGTACCGATAGCCTGGCAGCCATAAGAGCTTACCGGCAAAGCGACAGGTATAAAGATAGTGTGGCAGTAGTGCGGAAGATGAAGGCGGACAGTATAAAGGCAGTCCGCACGGCGTATTACGATAGCATTGCCACCGAACGGAAACGGGTGAATGACAGTATAGCCGCTGTGCGCAAAGCCTATACCGATAGCCTGACCACCGCCCGGAAGATCTATGCTGATAGCCTGAAGGAAGCACGGCAGATACGGAGCGACAGCCTGGCTAAGTTGAAGGCAAAAAGGGAGAAGGATAAGGAGGTGCGCGCCAAAAATCGCGAAGAGAAAGCGCTGCTGGCCCTTGAACTGAAAATTAAAAAGAAACGGGAGGCATACAATAATGAGCAGATGCTGAAAAAGCGATGGGGCTTCCCGAGAGCGGTTATCCAAAATACCTTTACCCGGTTCAATTATTATTTCAATGCCGACCAAAAGATGGACGAAGCGCTGGAGAATATGCAGCGGTTCCGGCGGGAGAACTACGACTCACTGCTGGCCCTGTTCCCCTTCAACCCCGACAGGGACTCCGCGGTACTGGCCCCGGATATGGATAGTATTATTCAGAAAGCATCACTGGGTATACAGATACACGACCCGCGTACAAAGTGGGGTGACGACCTATACCTCTTGTTGGGGCAGGCGTATTACTACAAAGGAGATTATAAGAATGCAAGCGACGCATTTAAGTATATAGTAAGCCTGCGTGATAAGAAGAAAAAGAAAAAACGGAATACAAGCAGGAGTTCCGTGGTACAGGAGGAGAAATCGGGCCTGGCAAAGTTGCTGACACATGAGTCGGTGCATAATGAAGGCATACTGTGGTTGTCTCGGGTACTGGCGCAGCAAAACAAAGAAGGCGACGCAGAGTCAATACTGGACCTCGTTGAAACCGACCCTAACTTCCCGGGTTCGCTCTCAGGTAGAATCGCGCTGGAGAAATCATTTATCAGGCTGAACCAGGAAGATTACCGTGGAGCTATTGAGCCGCTGAAGGTGGTGACGGATGATAAACAATTACCCGACTGGGTGAGGATTCGTGCGGCATATATCAATGGCCAGATACAGCAGCGTTACGAAAACTATACAGCTTCGGCGCAGAGCTTCAACAAGGTACTGGACCTGCATCCAAAAATCGAAATGGATTTTTATGCCAAAAAGAACATGGCTACCAGCCTTATGCTGGCAGGAGGGGAGCAGGAAGAGGCAGTTGCGGTGCTGGAGAAAATATTGAAAGACGGTAAGTACGCGCAATATTACGAGCAGGTATACTACCTGTTGGGCAGACTGTCGCTAAACGGGGGCAGCACGGAAGAAGCGATCACTTACCTGCAGAAGGGTATAGACGCCCCCAAAGCTACCCCTGGACAAAAAGCTGTATCGTATGCCACGCTCGGCGATATTTACTATGACCTGAGAAAATACCAGGACGCTAAAAATTCCTATGACAGCGCCTCATTATATATAAACGATGCTCCCGAAAGCTACCAGATGACGACTGCCTTACGCAGAAGCGTCGCGCTGGGTAAATTGACCGGCCCGCTGGATACCATCAGGCATAACGACAGCCTGCTACACCTGGCAACGCTGGACGAAAAGGAGCAGCGCAGCATAATAAGGAAGTACATAAAATTATTGGAAGACAGAAGGGCAGACAGTATTTTCCGGGCGGAGAATGCCGGCCTGAATGCCGCTATGAAGAACGCGGGGAACAACAACAACGGCAAAAGCAATTACACAAATTGGTATTTCACCAACCCTGTCCAGATGCAAAAGGGCTACAATGAATTCAAGCAGAAGTGGGGCAATCGTCCACTGACAGATGATTGGCGTAGAAGCAGTGCAGGCGGGTTTGCCGGAAATGATAATAGGGACAGTGGAGATGAAGATGCCGGGGTAGATGCAAATGGCATACCTACCGAAGAAGCACTCCTGGCAGCTATACCCAAAGATGAAGCAAGCAGGGAAAAAGCATTGGCAGACATCAGGAAGGCCTACATATCGGCAGCTACAGCCTATATACAGGACCTGGAAGACTATCCCCCTGCGCTCAATTTGCTCGATACCCTAGATATTCGTTTCCCTAAACACGAGTACGATGCGGAGGTAATATACCTGAGATACCTTGTTGCCGTTAAGCAGAGCCGTTTCGATGATGCGAAAAAATATGCTGAACGCCTGCAGGCCGAATACCCTGATAGTAAGTGGGCAAAACTAGCAAGGCCTACAGAAGATGGCGAGGGACTGGATACCGGCGAAGGGGTGGTGGCGCATTACGACAAGACATACAACATGCTGCTGAACCGTGAGTATGAAGCTACTATACCCATGGCAAGGGAAGGGCGTGAAAAGTACAACGTACCTGTGTACTCAGAGCGCTTCCAGTTGATAGAAACAATAGCCTTGGCTATGTTGGGCGATTTTACAGGCGCTGATTCTTTACTGTCCGCATTTATGGTTAAGCATACCGATCCCAACGATTCGCTGAGGCGCTGGGCCGATGCTGTGCAGAAGTATATAACTGAAAGTAAAGCGAAGCTGCCGCCACCACAATTGCAGAATGGGGGCAACACAGGAGGTGCAGTATTGGATAGCAACGCAACGGTAGGTGGCGGCACGGTTAACCCCAGTGTGACCGATGCCGGCGCTGCTTCAACAGCAGGCGGTGCAGTGTCACCTGCATATAAGTATGACCCTAAAGAAGAACACCTGGTCATATTCACTTTTAAGAATATGGAGCAGAGAACCAAAGGAGTGGAGGCCGCGATTGTAGACTTTAATAAATTTAAGTTCGGTTCACTGCAATTGACCACAGAGTTGAACATGCTGAATGCTACCGATGGGCTGATAGCCGTGAAGTCATTCACCAACCGCAACCAGGCCGTTATATATATGAATAGCCTGAAAAAGACCTCGCAGATATTTCGTGAGTACCGCAGCAATGAGTATGAGATCATGATGATATCCACCTCCAACTTCAACAAGTTGATGTCGGATAAAAACATGAATGCATATATCCGGTTCTTCAAGTCTAAGTATTAAGGGCACAGGCGGATTATATTTATACCCGCTTAATTTCTTTTTATCCGTTATTCCTTCCGAAATTTGTAAATTTATTAGAAGAGTAATTGGTTCATGAGTACTACCATTTTGGATACATACCGTAAAAGTGAGGATGAGGAGAAGAAACTGATACTCAGGGAGTACAGGGCATTGCTTCGCGCCCTGAAGCACCGTATAAAAAAAGGTGACAAGCCACGCCTGCGGCGGGCATTTGAAATAGCTGCTGATGCGCACAAGGATACCCGCAGGAAATCGGGTGAGCCGTATATATTGCATCCCATAGCCGTGGCTCGAATAGTAGTTGAGGAGGTGGGCATGGGCGTTACATCGGCTATATGCGCCCTGCTGCACGATGTGGTGGAAGACACCGAAATGACCCTGCATGACATAGAAACGGAGTTTGGTGCGGACTATGCGAAAATAATAGACGGCCTTACCAAAATATCTACCGTGGTAGATATGAAATCTACCACTACCGAGCAGGCAGAGAACTTCAGAAAGATATTACTGACGCTGGCGCACGACCCGCGTGTGATCCTCATAAAACTGGCCGACCGCCTGCACAACATGCGCACGCTGGAAAGCATGAGCCGCGAAAAGCAACTTAAAATAGCGTCGGAAACCAGCTATATATATGCACCGTTGGCGCACAGGTTGGGCTTGTACGAGATAAAGTCGGAACTGGAAGACCTCTCGCTGAAGTACACACAGCCGGAGGTATATG
>DATCSV010000036.1:0-2633 GCA_036568285.1 Flavipsychrobacter sp.
CTTTTCCGGCAATATTCTCACCTCATTGAATGTTCCGTCTGCGTGGGTAATAACAGCACAACCCGGTGTCAGTTCTTTCACCTCTTCAATTGGCACATGGAATGCGGTCATTATAGCCGGGCGTTCCGATGCCACCACCACTATCTCATCATCCTTGTAGTAGTATGCGGGGCGTATACCGTTGGCGTCGCGCAGCACAAAGCTATCGCCGTTGCCCACCAATCCGCCGCATACAAAGCCCCCGTCGAAATGTGCGGCTGCTTTCTTCAATGCCCCTTCCAGGTCCAGCTGCTCAGGATTGGCTTCGTCTGCCAGTTTTATATAGTGCTGCACTGTATCTATCATCGCACCCAGGTCGCTCTCGCGTATGGTCTGGCTGGGATGCTCGTCCAGCATTTTAAACAGTTCGTCCGTATTTACCAGGTTGAAGTTCCCCGCCATCACCAGGTTGCGGGTGGGGTTAATATCCGGCTTGATAAACGGATGGCAGAATTCTACATTATTTCTACCCTGCGTACCATATCGCAAGTGGCCCATCATTACCTCGCCCATAAAGCGCATATAGCCCTTCAGCAGGCCGGGGTAGTTCCGTATCTCAGGGAACATTTTTTCCAGGTCGGCAGTTTCCTGCTGCACCTCTTCAAACACCCTTTTTATGGCATTGGGCCCGTTCAGGCGCAGGCGGTGCATAAACTGGTGACCCGCTTCTATGTTCAGTTTTACTGTGGCTATACCCGCACCGTCTTGTCCACGGTTGTGCTGCTTTTCCATCAGCAGGTACAATTTGTTCAGGCCGTAGAAAGCCGTTCCGTATTTGCGGTGGTAAAATGCCAGTGGTTTCAGCAGGCGGATGTATGCCAACCCGCATTCGTGACGTATCGCATCAGACATGAGGGTGCAAAGATACTAAGCTTTCAGAAGTTTCGGCGGGTATGTTAAATTGTTTTTGATAATGTGCTGATTGAATCTTCCCCTCTTCGATGTGCAGGTCGAAATATGTACTGACCAGCAGGGCAATACCGAAGAAGAGTATGATGCCTGACGAGGTTTTCTGTAGGTACATAATCCGCCTGAGCGTTAATTTACGCCGGATAGCATCCGCCAGAAACACCTTGCATACGTCTATTCCCAGTACGATAGACAGGCATACCCCAAACATCACCGTTCTGTACCAGCCGCTGGTATTAGCTGTAGCGGAGACCGCCCCCAGCCATATAATGATGACTGCCGGGTTGATGGTGTTTATCAGAAAACCACTGCTCCATATCTTAAAATAATCTGTTTTGCTGATGTTGATCTTGACGCTGCCGGGGCGCACGGGACGGTATTTGCTGATAAGGCCTAGCAAACCAACCGTAATCAATATACCCGACCCTCCATATGCAATCTGCCGGGAGTAGCCATGCAGTACTTCCAGCCAGGATGCCGCCAGGTTGGCCACCAGCACATATAATATATCACTGATAGAAACCCCTAATATGAAGGCAATGCCTGCCTTATAACTATGATTAAGGCTGTATTTAAGTATGGCGAATAAAGTGGGGCCCACCGATATCGCCAGGAACAAACCCAGGAAAACCCCTTTTAATGATGCATCCCACAATTGCATAAGACAATATAAACAAGAATAGGGTTATTGTAGTACAACTATTTGTAGTTGCGTATTGTTCGCAGCAACAATTATTTATTAATTAACAAAACTTTCAGTACCCTTTCTTCAGGCCCGGTCACCTCTATCTTTATCCACAAGTATGCGGGTGGCAACAATCCTGGCGCCTGCTCAGGCCATTCCACTATCGCATAACTGTTTCTGTCCAGCAGGCAGTCTTCCATACCCGCCCTTTCGGCTTCTTCTTCACTCTTCAGCCGGTACCAGTCCATATGATAAATGGTGGTATCTGTACCGTTGTTGTCAAAGCTGTATTGATTGATCAGCGCAAATGTTGGGCTGCTTACTGCGTCAGTCACGCCCAGGTTGTCGCACAGGGCGTGCACCAGCGTCGTCTTACCCGCGCCCATGGGCCCGCTCAGCGCCCATACCCTGTACTGATGCGCGTATTGCCACAACTTATCCGCTGCATTTCGGATATTCGATAAAGAATAGGAAATTTGTAATACAGGCTCTTGTTCCATCTATGGCACAAAGATATAGCCTGTCTTATAAAATGGGAAAAACATATTCCACTACAGTAGAGGGCATGACCTGCGGCAACTGCGCCCTTACTATTTCCAAACTGCTGGAAAAAAAAGGCGCAACCAATATCGCGGCCAATGCTGCATCGGGCGAGGTTAGTTTCACTATAGTAGAAGAAACTGATGTAAACAAAGTGTACGATGCTATTGACGGGCTGGGCTATAAAGTGGTGCGCGACACTGACGATACAGCTATGGCACCTGCCGGCAAAGACTACACCACAGCTTACCTTATTATATCCGCAATATTCACCCTGCCGCTGCTCATGCATATGTTCAGCAGTTGGCACCTGTTGCACAATCCGTGGGTGCAGTTGGTATTGGCTACACCTGTGTACATAATAGGCCTGCGCCAGTTTGGTGTCAGCGCCGTCCGCTCGCTCAGGCATGGCATACCCAATATGGATGTGCTCATCATCATCGGTGCTACGGCTGCTTAT
>DATCSV010000037.1:0-2545 GCA_036568285.1 Flavipsychrobacter sp.
CCTGCCCACGCAGTTTTCCCACAGGCGCGATTGTGATTCGTGCACAGCCAACGAAGCGGCAGCACCCAGCGGCAGTCCATATTGATTGGCAGGTAGCCCTTGTTCGTACAAAGCATGACCGCCCTCGTGTATGCTGCTCCACAATAGTGATGCAAAATCGTGCTCGTCTACCCGCGTAGTTACGCGCACATCTTCGGGCGCAAAGGATGTGGTGAACGGGTGCTCTGACAAATCCTGCCTGCCCGCTTCAAAATCGTAGCCTATTTTCTTCAGTACATCAATGGAAAATTCCCATTGCCTGTCTTTATTATAATACCGTTGCAGGAATGTATCATCTACCTGCTTTGCGTTTTTTATGCTGTTGAGTAATGCGGGCAGTTGTTCTTTCACACCGGTAAATACAGGATAGAGCATGGCCACGGTTGCGCCTTTTTCGTAATCATCCATCAGGGCATCGTAAGGATGTTGCTCATAGCCGTAAAGGTCCGCCTGCTCTATCTTCAGCGCTATCATCTTCGACAGCTCAGGTGCGTACAAGGCGAAGTTGTTTTCCTTTCGCGCCCTTATCCATGCATCGTAGCTGGTGCTTGTCTGTTCTGTAATTTTGGATATGAATGAAGTAGGCAGTTTCTTACTCTTCAGGTAGTCTTCCCTGCTCAGCCTGATATTGTCTGCCTGTACTTCGCTGAGGTCGCCCCTGCCAGATAGTTCTTCCAGCAAATGGCCATAGCTATCGGCGGTAACCATATCATGCGCCAGCGAGGCTAAAGTGGCTAACTGACGCCCCCTGTACGGGAAACCTTTCGGCGGCATGTACACTTCCTGGTCCCAACCTAAAACAGCGGATGCGTATTCCAGGTCAGCGGCTTTTTGTGTTGTCTCTATGTATTGATCGTATAATTCTGTTGTCTTTTTTCCGGTCAGCATGTTTTCTTAAAAAATCTGTGGACACAATAGGCTACTCTCCCCTTGCCTCCAGCCTTGTTACCTTATTTATTCCTTCCAATGCCACCAGCTTGCGGCAGAGCCTATCCAGCTCTTTTGTATCGTACACATACACCATAATGGTACCGTCAAAAATACCATCGTGCGAGTCGATACTAATGGAGCGCATGTTCATTTTCAGTTCGGCTGATATGACATTGGTTATCTTTTGTATCACACCTACATCGTCGAGGCCTATGATGCGCACACCTGTGAGGAATGATATTTCTTTATTCTTAGCCCATTTGGTACGCACTACTCTATGCCCGTAGTTGGCCAGCAGTTGCGCGGCATTCGGACAATCCGTCCTGTGAATCTTCAGCCCCTCGCCAGAGGTAATAAAACCAAATACATCATCGCCCGGTATGGGTTGACAGCACTGTGCCAGTTTATACAATATCTTATCAGAGCTTTCGCCGAATATGATCAGTTCACTGTCTTTACCTGGTTTGGTTTTTGATACCTCTTCTTCAGATACCAGGTGCCTGCTATCCAGGTTTACCTCTCGTACAGGCTGCACCAGTTTATCGCCATTCACCGAGAAGGAGCGGAGTTCTTTTATATCCAATGCACCTACGGCAATGCCATAAAATACATCCAGCGGCGATGGTTTTTTGAAATAGGTGGTTATCTCGTTCAGGTTGTGCGGCGATGCAGGTACACCCATGTGCCTGAGCTTGCGCAGCAGTATTTCCTTACCGTCTTCCGATACTTTTCTTTTCTCTTCTTTCAGGTAATATTTTATACGGGATTTTGCCTTACCAGTTATTACAAACTGCAGCCAGTCTTCCGATGGCTTTTGTTTAGAGGAAGTGATGATCTCAACCTGGTCGCCGGTCTTCAGTTCATGGCTTAGGGGTACCAGCTTGTAATTTATCTTCGCCCCAATACACCTGGCACCCATTTCAGAGTGGATATCAAAAGCGAAATCTAACGCGGTAGCCCCTTTAGGCAGTACACGCATATCACCTTTGGGCGTGTATACGTATATCTCTTCGGTAAATAGGTCGAGCTTGAAATCTTGCAGGAAATCCAGCGTGTCAGTATCAGGATTGCTTAACACATCACGCAAGTGTTCCAGCCAGCTATCCAGCTTGCTCTCCGGCGAGCCGGGGCGTCCTTCTTTATAACGCCAGTGTGCAGCCACTCCCTTCTCCGCTATTTCATTCATGCGCAGGGTGCGTATCTGCACTTCCACCCAGCGCCCACCAGGGCCCATTACGGTGGTGTGCAGCGCTTCGTAACCGTTGCCCTTGGGCACGCTTATCCAGTCGCGCAGCCTGTCGGGGCTGGGGCGATAGAAGTTCGTTACTATTGAATATACTTTCCAGCAGTCTTCCTTCTCCTTTTCGGCGGGAGAATCAAGGATTATCCTGATGGCAAAGAGGTCGTACACTTCTTCGAAAGCAACGTGCTTGGTGCGCATTTTGTTCCATATAGAGTGTACTGACTTTGGGCGGCCGTATATTTCATACGTAAACCCCTCCTCGTTCAATGTTTCTTTTATCGGCTTGCTGAATTCGTTGATATAACGGGTACGCTCGCGTTTGGTTTCGCGCAG
>DATCSV010000038.1:0-7774 GCA_036568285.1 Flavipsychrobacter sp.
CGCCCGATATGTTGGATTTCCCTGCACGTCCGGTATTCAGTTTTACCTACTGCGAGGCCGAGCCACTTGATTTTGATGTAGCCTGGAACCATGGTGAGTACCTGTCGGATAGTACGATAGAGCAGCCGCTGGCATGGGTACCCAAATCGACTACGTTTGTAGTACAAACATTAGGACGTACCGCCTGTGTTATGCGCGATACTCTGGAAGTGTACATACCCGAACACGATATGAGTATACAGCCTGAAGATACTTCCCTGTGCCTGGGCGATAAAGCTCCGTTCGTGATCTTCGGTGGCCATTACTTCAAATGGTATGAGTATGAGAATGGCCAGTTCATAACACCGGGTAGCGTAGATGAGCCTACCAAAGGTTATACCTTTATCGGGCCTAAACGTACCACTGAATACCGTGTTGTAGTGTCTGACAGTGTATGGTGCTACGATACATTGGCTATGAGTATCAAGATACTGCCACTGCCCGACGTAAGGATACTGAACGAAGATGATACGGTGGTGAAATACGGCCAAAGCTTCCAACTGCTGGCAAGTGGTGCGCGTATGTACAACTGGAGCCCGGTATCTTCTCTTAACAACCCGAATATATCTTACCCGATAGCTCGTCCTACAGAGGATACGAAGTACATAGTAGGCGGCCTGGCTGCTAATGGTTGCCGTGCTTTTGATACATTGCATGTAATTGTAGACAAACGTGACAACCTGTTTGTACCAAGCGCCTTCAGCCCGAACGGGGATGGTAAGAATGATATCTTCAAAGTAACGAACCTGAGTTTCCAGCGTATTATGGAGTTCCGCGTATTCAACCGCTGGGGCCAGGAGGTGTTTAACACCAACGACCACATGCGTGGTTGGGACGGTACCTGGGAGGGAAAACCACAGCCAATGGGTGTATATTCTTACCTGATAAGGGTAGCATATCCGGATGGTTTTGTAGAAACCTACAAGGGAGAAACGACTTTGATAAGATAGTACAAACCACACTTAATAAAATAAAGGCTTGCAATATGCAGGCCTTTTTATTTTTTTAGTAGTTTGTCGTAATTTTCCCAACCATTAACACTCAATTAGTGTCCTATATATATGGAATAGGGGCAAATGTAAATAGTGGTGTTACAAATCTGTACCACAAGTGGGGGGTTACTCTTTCAAAACAGGTAATTTGGAGGGTGCTCTCAAGGTGAGGTGAATAAGAAACATGCTTGTAATAGTAGACAAAAAGACATACTTTTAAAAACGTAAAGACAATATAATGAAAACGACTCGTGTCATACGGTTTAGGCTTTTAACAGCAATAGCATCTGTATTATTGTTAATGGCATTTGCCCATACCAAATCTTACGCCTCGCACTTAGCCGCGGGGGAGATATACCTGACCTACATTGGAGAGGGGGCAGATGGCTGTGGCAGTACCAAGGAGTATAAATACTTGCTTACGGTGGATTTATTTCGCGCATGTGAGAGAGGTAGTGCTACTTTGGGCACAACTGCGTTCGTGAATTATGGTTCTGTAAATGCAGGAGTTTCCACCAGTATTTCGCTTCCCCAAGAGCGGGTGGACACCCTGAGTGAGTTATGTGATGCGTTTAAGCCGCAAAATTCTTGTGCGGTTCCGCCCCCAACGAGCGGACCACCCCAGTTCCCGGCCTATATGAGACATAGGTACACCGATACGCTGATACTCCCTTCGCCACAAACCGACTGGGTGTTTTCATATAGCACCTGTTGCAGAAATGGTGGTATTGCAAATGGTTCTTCCAATGGTTCATTTTATATAGAAACCGGTTTGAACAACCTGACCAAGTATAATAATAGCTCACCCCGGTTTAGGGAGCCACCTCTGCCTTATCTGTGTGCCATGCAGCCGGGCAAGTATCTTAACGACCCATACGATCCAAACGGAGACCGGTTAGTTGCCAGTGTGCGAGAACCGATGAGCGCAGCTAATACGTTTATAACTTACGCGCCGGCACCATACACCCTGAATAACCCGATAGGCAGCACTACTCCCTTCCTGTTTGATTCTACTACTGCTACCGCATTCTTTACGCCGGCAGCGCAAGGTTTATATGTATTGGCATTCAAGCTCGAGGAATTTGACCGTGTTACGGGTGTTTCTCTCGGATATGTAATCAGGGATGCTCAGGTGTCCGTTTTCCCGTGTACAGCTCCTCCACCGTCTATAGACACTTTACCCCCGCTCGTTAATGACGGTGAAATTGTAAAAATAAATGGCAGGGATGCCATTCTCACATGCCCCGGCAGCAAGGTCAATTTCACCTTGTCCTCGAAATCTGCAAGCCCGACCAGCCTGGTATACCTGGAGGCACAGTTAGGGCCATTCGGTGGTAACGCCTCATTCAGCGTCACGGGTGCCGGTACCCAGTCGGTGACTGGCGAGTTTGAATGGACGCCAACAAGCAGCGATATCGGTGAAAAGCTGTTAATCATCAACGGTAAGGACTCAACTTGTTCCGGGACAAATTTTGCCATAGTACTAAAATCTAAAACAGTAATACTTATTAAAGTAGTACCCGGTTTGGATGCAGGACCGGATTTGCCGATATGCGAAATAGATGGCGATTCCGTACAATTGTTTGCCCATGGTGCAGATGTAGCTGACAACATGCAGATTACCTGGTCGGTAGCTGGCGGCGGTCCGGTAGAGGGATTGAGTAGCACTACTATACATAACCCCAGGGCCAAACCAGACGTAACAACAGACTATATTGTATCAATGCCGCAGTACAAAGGTGCATGCAGGTCAAGAGATACGGTGCGGGTGTTTATTGATGAAACCAATAAAGTAACGATCACACCCAAGAACCCAACAAATCCTGAAAATGCGCTCGTGATGTGTCGTCCCGGTTATTTGCAGCTTGAAGCGTTATTGGAAGGACGTCCTCCGAAGAACAACGTGCCTTGCGGAACGGGTGAGCCCACACAATGTTCAACTCCAATTACAAGAACTGTATTCGGTTCGTCGGTGTTTGGTAATGTTTCATATGACACATTGAGCAACGTAACTGCGCCAATATTGTTCAACTCGTTACGTACCTCCAAGCAACAATTCTTGATCCGCAGGGGAGATTTAGATGATGCGCAGGTATATTCATCCACTATTCGCAGTTTGTCATTCGAGACTATTGGAACTTCTGATCCAAATTACGAATATGGAAACTTCAGAATATTTGTTAAATGCACAGATAAGCAGGAACTGAATGAAGATGATGGTTTTGAAAACTTTGGTCTTACCCAGGTATATTCCACGACGCTGATTAAATTCCCTGACGGTGTCCATACCTTCCCTTTCACGACACCGTATAATTGGGATACGACCCGGAACCTCTTGATTCAGATCTGCTATTCTGACAATCCGGTTGTACTGGCAGGTTGCGGGGTAACCAGCAAGCCTCCTGTTATTAAATACACGCCTACAACGTACACTTCTGCGTTGAAACTATCCGGAGCTGATCCAAATGTGGGTAGTGTTTGTGGGGTAGATAAATCCGGAGATATAGCGGGAGCACCCTCACGCCCGGTATTCAGTTTTACCTACTGCGAGGCAGATCCGCTTCCTTTTAATATATCATGGAACCATGGTGAGTATTTGTCTGATTCAACAATTGAACAGCCACTTGCCTGGGTGCCTAAGTCAACAACCTTTATAGTTCAGACAGTAGGCCGTAGCAACTGTGTGATGCGCGATACTCTTGATGTATACATACCCGAACACGATATGAGTATACAACCCGAGGACACTTCTTTGTGCCTGGGCGATAAAGCTCCGTTCGTAATCTTCGGTGGCCATTACTTTAAATGGTATGAGTATGAGAATGGCCAGTTCATCACACCGGGTAGCGTAGATGAGCCTACCAAAGGTTATACCTTTATCGGGCCTAAACGTACCACTGAATACCGTGTTGTAGTGTCTGACAGTGTATGGTGCTACGATACATTGGCTATGAGCATCAAGATACTGCCACTGCCCGACGTAAGGATACTGAACGAAGATGATACTGTGGTGAAATACGGCCAAAGCTTCCAACTGCTGGCAAGTGGTGCGCGTATGTACAACTGGAGCCCGGTATCTTCTCTTAACAACCCGAACATATCTTACCCGATAGCTCGTCCTACAGAGGATACGAAGTACATAGTAGGCGGCCTGGCTGCTAATGGTTGCCGTGCCTTTGATACGCTGCATGTAATTGTAGACAAACGAGATAACCTGTTTGTACCAAGCGCCTTCAGCCCGAATGGCGATGGTAAGAATGATATCTTCAAAGTAACGAACCTGAGTTTCCAACGTATTATGGAGTTCCGCGTATTCAACCGCTGGGGCCAGGAGGTGTTTAATACCAACGACCACATGCGTGGTTGGGATGGTACCTGGGAGGGAAAACCACAGCCAATGGGTGTATATTCTTACCTGATAAGGGTAGCATATCCGGATGGTTTTGTAGAAACCTACAAGGGAGAAACGACTTTGATAAGGTAAAACGCTTGCAGTTAATAAAATTGTTCAAAAAGGCTTGTATTATTACAAGCCTTTTTTATATTTTAGGGTGTTTTTAAATGTTAATTAGCTTAATTGCTGGTTAATAGTTTGGTGTTAATTATTACTACGGTTGAATAATATATGAGTTCAACTGGATATCTCAACAACATACAAATGAATAAAGCGCTACGATTAATTAAGATCTCGGCACCACGTATCGGTGCGGTGTTTGCCCTGTTATTAGTACTTATGGGTGCTAATAGAGCCGTTGCTTGCCACCTTACTGCGGCAGATATCAGTGTGACCTATATAGGTCCCAACGTTGATGGTTGTAGTGGCACAACGGAATATAAATACAGGGTGGAGGTGACCACGTATTATGCATGCCAGACCTGCCAGGGAAATGGCGCGCAACAATCCAGTGTTCAATACGCATCTGCAAGCGCGCAGGCAGATGGCTTGACCGGAGCAAGCGGTAGTTTTCAAATTTTCGACTCGCTTGCGGTGGCTGACACGGTACATCAGTTGTGTGGTGCGTATGCCGATAGTAACAGTTGTAAAACCAACCTGGCTACTGCTAACAGGTTTCCCGGTTTCAGGGTGCGCAGGCGTGCCGGTATAATAACACTTCCTTATGCGCGTACAGACTGGAGGTTTTGGTGGAGTGAGGGTGCAAGGAATAACAGTAACCTGACAGGTTGCGGTTCTTTGTACGTTGAGGCTGGTTTGGACAATATGACGAAGTACAATAACAGCACCATTAAATTTTTAAGTAATCCACTGCCGTATATCTGCGTTAGCCAACCGACGACTTATCTGAATGGTCCGTATGATATTAATGGTGATTCAATCTCAGTAGTAGCCCATACTCCATATACGGGTCCCAACAATCCCTGCGCATATACACCACCATCTTCTGTACAGAACCAGATTGCGTCTACCACCGGGTTTCAACTGAACAGTACCACAGGCACAGTTAATTTCACTCCTTCTGCCACAGGACAATACGTCCTGGCCTTTAGAGGAGATGATTACTTAAGAGGTACAACAACAAGGTTAAGTTATGTATATCGTGATGTACAGGTTTCAGTTTTACCTTGTAATGCCCCCCCACCTATTATAGACTCAACAAAGCAAGCGGTAACCACTATCTCAAACGGCACAATTATTTCTACAAAGGGTTTAGGAGACGCTGTGTTGGTATGTCCAGGCAGCAATCTCAGCTTTTCCCTGAATTCAAAATCTAATAATCCGGCCAGCAATGTATATATGTATGCCAATACATCGTTGATACCCGGCTCGAGTTTCACAACGACAGGGCAGGGAACCGCAAATGTAACCGGCACATTCTCTTGGGTGCCTACACAGTCGCATTTGGGTGAGCATACATTAATAGTTGAGTCTAAAGACTCCACTTGCCTGGCTTCTCAGCCAATTGTACTTACCAATTACCGTGTTATAGTAATTAAGGTGTTAAACGGTTTGAATGCAGGCCCTGATTTGGCAACCTGCGAAATAAATCCCGTGCCAACTCAACTGGTTGTTTATGGTGCTGAAGATTTAAAGATCAGGTGGACGCAGGATGGCGGCCCTGCTACAAGTTTGAATAACGATACTATTCCTGCTCCATTAGCTGTAGTCACCGCTAACACGGATTTTGTGGTTTCAACTCCTGATTTGGCGGGTACATGTAAAGCCAGCGATACAGTGCGTCTGTTCGCCGATGAAACGAACAGGGTTGAAATAACCCCGAAAAATGCACAAAATCCTGAAAATGCCCTGGTAATGTGTCAACCCGGCTATCTGCAGCTGGAGGCATTGATGATTGGTAGGCCTCCGAAGAATAACGTAGCATGCGGTATCGGCAGCCCGACTTTGTGTAATAAACAAGATTCTGCATTAGTGTATGGATCACCCGTTTATGGCGACAACGCATATGATACTATTAGTGCAATTACTCCCATACTATACAATACCTTGCGTACCAGTCGTATGGAGTACCTCATACGTCGTTCAGAAATGGGAGCCGCCGGTATCATCTCTTCTACGCTACGCGGTATGAGTTTTACAATAAGTGGTGACAGCTTAACTAACTATATATATGGCAACTTCAGGATACAAATTAAGTGTACTGAAAAAGACCAGCTGAGCGAGGTGGATGGATTTGAGAATACAGCATTTACCCAGATATATTCGACGCCTTCAATATCGTTTCCTACTGCCGGCGATTATTTTTTCCCATTCAGCACGCCGTACAACTGGGATACGACAAAAAATATCATTATCCAGCTTTGCTATAGCGACAACCCAACTATCGATACAAACTGTGGGATAACGACCGAGCCGGCTATTCTGAATTATGTCGCTACAACTTACCCTTCAGGTTTGTTGTTGAAGGGTGGTACACCAGCGGATATTACTGTATGCGGGGTCGATAAGAGTCCCTCTATACAGGCAATTTTAGGACGTCCTTCTTTCAGGTTCCGTTATTGCGAGGCCGACCCGTTAGATTTTGTAGTTACCTGGAATCATGGCGAGTACCTGTCTGACTCGACAATCGAGCAGCCGTTAGCATATGTGCCTAAATCGACTTCATTTGTAGTAGAAATAAAGGGACGCAGTAATTGTATTATGCGTGATACGTTGAACGTGTATATACCCGAACACGATATGAGTATACAACCCGAGGACACTTCTTTGTGCCTGGGCGATAAAGCTCCGTTCGTAGTATTCGGTGGTCACTACTTCAAATGGTATGAGTATGAGAATGGCCAGTTCATAACACCGGGTAGCGTAGATGAGCCTACCAAAGGTTATACTTTTATCGGGCCTAAACGCACAACTGAATATCGTGTTGTAGTGTCTGACAGTGTATGGTGCTACGATACATTGGCTATGCGCATCAAGATATTGCCACTGCCTGATGTAAGGATACTGAACGAAGATGATACATTAGTGAAGTATGGCCAAAGCTTCCAATTGCTGGCAAGTGGTGCGCGTATGTACAACTGGAGTCCGGTATCTTCTCTTAACAATCCGAACATATCTTACCCCATAGCTCGTCCTACAGAAGACACGAAGTATATAGTAGGCGGCCTGGCTGCTAATGGTTGCCGTGCCTTTGACACGCTGCATGTAATAGTAGACAAACGTGATAACCTGTTTGTACCAAGTGCCTTCAGCCCTAATGGTGATGGTAAGAATGATATCTTCAAAGTAACGAACCTGAGTTTCCAGCGTATTATGGAGTTCCGCGTAT
>DATCSV010000039.1:0-2321 GCA_036568285.1 Flavipsychrobacter sp.
GCTATGCCATAGAATATGATTATTTTCCGCCGACACAGCTGCAGTTCACATTAGAGACAAAGCTGATCAGCGGCCTGTACTTTGCCGGGCAGATAAATGGCACTACCGGATATGAAGAGGCAGCTTGCCAGGGTTTGATGGCAGGCATCAATGCGCATCAGAAAGCACAGGAAAAAGAGCCGGTGGTACTGAAGCGTAGCGATGCCTATATAGGAGTATTAATAGACGACCTCATCAACAAAGGCACAGATGAGCCTTACCGTATGTTTACCAGCAGGGCAGAGTTCCGCACGCTGCTGAGGCAGGACAATGCCGACCTGCGGCTGACACCACTGGGTCACGAATTGGGCCTGGCATCAGATGAGCGTATGCAGCGGGTGAATGCCAAGAAGCAGGATGTGGACAGGATAAAGAACATATTGGCAGACTATCCTGTAGAGCCAACAGCAGCTAACCCTTTCCTGGAAAAAATAGGCTCCTCGCCCATGACTGAAAAAGGCAGGGCTATGAAACTGTTGCTGCGCCCGGGTATCAGCCTGAAGGATATGATGCAGGAGATTACAGGGCTGAAAGATGCAATAGGTGATGCCGATGTCCTAACCCTTGAGCAGGCAGAGATACAGGCCAAGTACGAGGTGTATATTGAAAAGGAAAAAGAGCTGGTGAAGAAAATGGCTACCCTGGAAGATATGGTCATTCCGCAGTCGTTCAATTACGACAAACTTACAGCCCTGTCAGCAGAAGCCCGCCAGAAGCTCGCGAAAATAAAACCCGGCACACTCGGGCAGGCAAGCCGCATCAGCGGGGTAAACCCCAGCGACGTGCAGATACTGATGGTGTATATGGGGCGTTGAAATAATCCTTAAGTTTATCTCAATGAAGGCCGCTGATAATATTTATGCGCGTTGGGAGGAACCTCAGCTTGGATGTCTCCTGGCCATCCGGCAGATCATTCAAAACATGAATGATGGCATGGCAGAAACAGTAAAATATGGGATGCCCTGTTTCTTGTTTCATGACAAACCCCTTTGCTACTTATGGATAGATAAGCACACGGGCGAACCATATATACTTATGGTAGATGGTTTGAAAATGGAGCACCCATCACTTGTCAAGGGGAATCGTAAGCGCATGAGCGTTCTGAATATTGACCCCTATGCCGACATACCGCTGGCTACGATAAAAGAGGTGCTGGCAGAGGGATTAACCTTGCGGATGCAGCGGGGTTAAAAAGCGGCTTATCTTTGTAATGTCCAAATGACATTTAGCTCCTTATAGGGGTCGGGGTATGTCCGTCAAAGATTCCATAACTCGCTACTGCCAATACCAGCCGCGCTGCCACAAAGAAGTGCGCAATAAGCTGTATGAGCTGGGCTGCACTACTCCGGAAGTAGAGGAGCAGCTTATAGACCTGGTACAATCCGGCATATTGAATGAAGAAAACTATGCCCGCGCAATAGCCCGTGGCAAGTTCCGCATGAAACAATGGGGACGGAGGAAAATTGTGGAACAACTTAGATCTCAGCAGGTTTCGGATTATTGTATTAAAAAGGGGCTGACGGAAATAGACGAAGATGAATACCTGGAAACATTGCAGTTGCTGGTTGGAAAAAAGCTGAGGGAACTTAAATCAGAGAAAAATATATTTATTAAGAAACAGAAAATATATCGCTACCTGGTGCAAAAAGGATACGAAAGCGGACTAGCCAGCGATACTATTAACGAAGCCTTAAAAAAATAATTCGCAACAATCCACGTCAGAATAGGTTATATTTACATAAACCATCAGGATATGGTACAACAGGTAACACAGGGAGTAAGCATAACAGTAGAAACATTCTTTCAGCCGGAGCAATCAAACGCTCTGACGAACGAGTACCTGCATGCCTATCGCATAACGATAGAAAACCTAAGTCCCACACCGGTTCAGCTCCTCAGCCGCCATTGGTATATATCCGATGCCTATTATGGTACGGAAGTCAGGGAGGTAATGGGTGAAGGCGTTGTAGGCGAGCAGCCTATCATACAGCCGGGTGAATCCTACCAATATATTTCCGCCGCCAATCTCCGCTCAGAGCTAGGGCGCATGCGTGGTACTTACGAAATGGAAAACCTCTTCGACAAGTCACGTTTCACGGTAAACATTCCTGAATTCCAGTTGCTGGCGCCTTTTAAGATGAACTAATTTTTTACTTAAACACACAATTCTTCGCCGTCCACCAGGGGTGTATCTCATAGGCTAACCTCCCCGCCTTTACGGCCGGGTCGGTGTTCAGCAATTCTTTCACTTCCTCCTCCGTCGGGCAGTCGAAAATAAAAAT
>DATCSV010000040.1:0-3769 GCA_036568285.1 Flavipsychrobacter sp.
ACCAGCACATGGCTGCTGGAAAAAGTGATCAGCTTATCCAGTGCGAAGCTCACCGCCATTCGGTAAGTAGGTTTGGCCACGGGGTCGAAGTACATGCGTATATACAGGCTATCGCGCACCTCGCGCGATGGCATACGGCCCAGCCCTAGTTTTTCTGATATGCTGTTGGCTACCAGGTTAGCGGCATTCACCATTTCGGCAGTAGCGCCTTTGGGTATCACTATACCTACTTTGTAATCCCCATGTTGCAGCAGTTCCTTCAGTTGTGCTTCGGTTACGGGTTGGCCGTCTATACTGTCTGTTATTACAAAACTGCCGCTTTCTTTCAGCCCGTCTTTTATGCTTTGCGCTATGCTGCCGTTATCGTGGTCGGCTATCAGCAATTCAAAGCGCATCTCCTGGTAATCTTTAAACGGGGCGTCCTGCACCATAGCCATCACTACTATCAGTACCGCCGGCATCAGGAACAGTAACATGAACCCCGCCACATCGCGCCGGGTCAGTATCCACTCCTTATATATAGTCGCCAGTATTTTTTTCATAGTCATTGTTTAGTCCCTTACCGAGTGCCCGGTATAGTGCAGGAACACATCTTCCAGGTCGGTACAGTCATTGGTGTCGTGTATCAATGCTTGTGGTGTGCCTTCTATTATAAATTTCCCTTCGTCTATTATTACTACGTCGTCACATATCTTTTCCGCTTCATCCAGCAGGTGCGATGTATACAGTACCGTTTTGCCTTCCTGTTTATACTCCTGTATAAAGTCCAGTATCATAGCCCGCGATTGTACGTCCACGCCGGCAGTAGGCTCATCCAGTATCAGTATCTGCGGGTAGTGCAGCAGCGATGCAATGATATTGGCACGGCGCTTCATACCACCGCTAAAGCTTTGTATTCTTTTCTCAGCATGTTTTTCCAGGTCCAGCCGTTGCAGCAGTTGTGCCGACCGGCTTTTTATATAATCCCGGCTGATGCCATATAACCGCCCGATGTAGAAAAAGTTTTCCCAGGCCGTAAGGTTGGGGAATAATGCTATCTGCTGCGGAACAACGCCTACCTGGCTACGTACAGCATTTGTATGTTCTACACAGTCTACGCCAAACACCCTGGCTGACCCGCTGTCAGGATGTACCAGTCCGCATAGTATATTTATAGTTGTGGTTTTGCCCGCACCATTAGGACCCAGCAGTCCTGTTATCCTGTTTTCTTTTACGTTCAGGCTCAGCCCATCCAATGCAGGAGACCATGAGCCCGGGTAGTGTTTATGCAGCTCATTTATCTCTATCGCTAATGACATAATTTATATTTCAGCCCTATCTATAACCAAGACCATGGGTTAATTGTTCCGGCAATACAGGCAATGATTGCCTCGGTACCAGGAATGATGTTAATTCAGATAATTCTTTAAATATGATATGGCTGTCTGCTGCGGCCTGCAGGTATTGCGAACCTGTACTGCCACCGGTGCCTACGCGCTTGCCAATGGTACGCTGTACCATATGTATATGCCGGTGCCGCCACATCGATAATTTCTCATCTATATCCAGCAGGCTGCTGATGAGTTCAAACGGCAGGTGCAGCATAGGGAAGTCCCTGTACAGCATAATAAACAATGCGCTGCGGTTAGCCTCTATGCTAAACTGCCTGTCTGCAGGGTAATCGGCGTCATTCATAAACAGCATGTCAAATGTCGCCAGGTTGCCTTTTTCCTGTTCCAGCAGGCTGTCGGCATATACCTTGCGGTACAGTTTCCAGAATGACTGTTCCGGCCACATTTGCTTATCCTTTAAGAAGGGCATCCGCTCCAGCCACCTGTTAATAAGCACTGCCAGCGACTCTTCTTCTTCCGCCGCTTTTACGCGTGCTATATCTTTTTCATTCAGTTGAGACAGGTAATAATTCTGCCCGTACCTTTTCTGGTATTGCAGGCCGAGGGCCGCTTCTATTATCTTAAATTGTATACTCTGGAAGCCGGATGCCGGGCGCAGCAGGTCGCGGAAATCCAGGAAGTCCAACGGCGTCATGGTTTCCATTATGGTCATTTGCTGCACGGCTATCTCCAGAATGCAACATATCCGTTTTACCCTGTGTACCGAATTAAATATATCGGGGGAGTTGTTGGGTATGCGGTCTTGTTTAAATATCCTGCGGGTAATATTCAACTCGTGGATGATTTGCTTGAACCACAGTTCGTAAGTCTGGTGTATGATGATGAACATCATTTCATCATCGGCAGGTATATTCTCTTTTTCGCTTTCGGGTTGTTGTGCATTCAGTATCTTGTCCAGTTGCAGGTACTCGCTATAATATACGGGGCTTCGCTGTTTCATTTCCATGCGGTTAAATTACTAAACAATTCATAAGCGCAAATATCATAAACCGAAAATATTCCTTTAACATATTTTTTTTAGGAGAGCTTAGGGGTAAAACATGAGGTTGTTGTTATTACTATGTACAAAACGAATATTATATGAAAAAGTTTACAATTTTTATGAGTGTTTGCTTATTAGCATTAGGTTTTGCGTCCTGTTACAAAAAAGGGATTAAGGGCGAAGGCAATATTGTTTCAGAAACAAGGACAGTGGGCGAGTTTGCGAAAGTAGAAGCAAACGGCAGCACCGATGTTACTGTGGTGAGCGATGATGAGTATTTTGTAGTGGTAAAAGGCTACGGCAACCTGGTTCCTATCTATAAGACCAAAGTAAATGGCGACAGGCTGATACTGGAATTCAAGGAGGGTTACTGGAACGTACGCAACGATAATATTACGGTAGAGGTGCACACGCCTTATGTAGATAAAGTATCGCTGAATGGCTCTGGTAGTATATATGTTGGACCGGGTTACAAACACGACCGCCTGGATGCGTATATCAATGGCTCGGGAGATATAGAAGTAGCCCGCAATACTTTTACCAATATGGATGTCCACATCAATGGCTCAGGTAGTTTCAATTCAGAAGCGGCTGATGTAAATGATGTATATGTGAAGATATCCGGTTCGGGCAATGCTTATGTTACTGTACTCGATTACCTGAAAGTACGTATCAGTGGTTCAGGTAATGTATACTACCGCGGCAATCCCGGCACTGTAGACACAGACATCTCCGGCTCGGGCGAAGTACATAAAAGGAACTAGGGGTGGTTTTTTTATATATGACAGCAGGGTAGCCCTCCATCGCGGGGGCTACTTTGTTATGATACCCGCCCTCATAAATATGGGGAAAGTAACAGCCCGCTCTCCATCGCCCCATGCCTGTTCCAAATCACCTTTTATTATATCCACGGGATTGGTGCCCTTGGTCTTGACATAGTGTTGCACGGCCGACCATGAATGAAGATAACCCATCATGTGTTCGACTGTCCATTTATAGTGCATGGCAAAAACAGGGCAGGGTAGTTCTTCAAACGGGAAGGATATTTCTGCGTAATTTGTATCCACATGCCTCCGTTCCTTGTCCCAATAAGGCCCGATGATGTTTGTGTAAAACCTATGTACCAGGTCGTCAATTCCGGGGCTGATACTTAGCAAGCCATAGCCCCATGCGGCAAACAGAGCCCCGTTTTTTGCCACCCGTTGCACCTCGCTGAAGAACCGTTTATGATCCAGCCAGTGCAGCGCCTGGGCCACTGTTACCAGGTCAAAGCTGTCATCGGCAAACTCCGGCTCTTCAGCTTTGCCCTGCCGGTAAATAATATTTTCCTTCTTTGCTGCATTGTCTAACTGGCTGATGCTTAAATCAGTAGCATATACTACTTCAAATTTCTCTG
>DATCSV010000041.1:0-3709 GCA_036568285.1 Flavipsychrobacter sp.
TGTCTGTACGGCGTGTATAGCTCAGGTACACACTCTGCTGCTTGGGCAACTCGTACGACAGGAAAGCCGAGGGGAACAGGTTCAGAAATTCATTGTAATAGCGCCTGTTGCCCACCTGCACGGTGGTGCCCGCGTAATAGGCATATTCCATACGCAGGCCGGCCTGGTAGCGGAATTTACCCACTTTGTCACTCCAGCTGGTGTACGCTGCATATATCTGCTGCGTGTAGTCGTAGCCGTTAAAGAGTATGCTGTCTATTTGTTGGGTGCCGTTGCTATCGATAGTGGGTGTGTTGGTACTTTCCAGCCAGAAGAGTTGTGTTTTCAACCCGGCTTCCAGCTTTCCGTTTTTTGTGAGCATGGGGTTAACAAAATCTACCTGGGAATTGGAGCTCCTGTTTTTGCTCTCACCGGGAGCGGTCTGGTAGATAGGCCCCCCTACCAATGCATCAGAATTATCGTATACAGTGGTCACATAGTCCTGGGTCCTGTCCATAGTTGATGTGGCAAAGGTTGTATTGGCAGACAGCTCCATATCTTTTTTCCGGAATTTGCGCTTGTAGTCGAGCGCGGTAGACAGCGAGAATGGCCCGCCACCTGAATTGAAGTCCCTGTGCCTGCGCAGCAAAAGGTCATCAGAGACGTAGGTCATAAAATCAGAATAACCCTTGCCACCCCAGTACATCTTATTGATGTTCTGCGTAAGCGTAACGCTATTGTTGGTATCTATCCTGTATTCAGCACCTATGCTGTTGAAGAAACCATTGAACATCCTCAGGTTATCCTCGTAACTGAAAGAAGAGAATTCATCATATTTATTATCCCTGTCGGTAGTATTGCGGCGGTAGTTCCTGTTCTGCCTGAAACTGCTGTTGAGAAAAACGTTCCATTTTTCATTTTTCAGGTTCAGTCCAAGGCTGCCGTTATATTTATCACGCGTACCCGCCCCTATGCTCACATTACCATTCAGGCCCATCCGTTTGTCCCTCTTGGTAATAATGTTGATGATACCCGTCATGCCGGTGGCATCGTATTTGGCAGAGGGGTTAGTGATCACCTCTACCTGGTCTATACTGGAAGCGGGGAGGCTCTGCAAGGCAGTTGCCTCATCTCCACCCAGCAAGGTGGCCGGCTTGCCATCTATCAGTATGGTGACACCTGTCTTACCCCTCAGGCTTACTCCTCCGTCCACATCTACCGACACAGAAGGCACATTCTGTAGTACATCTGAAGCGCTGCCGCCCACAGAAGTTATATTTTTATCTACGTTGAATATCTTTTTATCAATGCCCATCTCCATCATTGGCCGGGCTCCCGATATCTCCACTTCTTTCAGCACCTGGCTGGTAGTATTTACGCTTATCCTGCCCAGGTCCTTTACCTGCTCTCCGGTCGAAACGTTTATGCTCATTGTCTTCGTGGTGAATCCTATGCCGCTTACGCGCACTATAAGATTCCCGGTCCGTTCAGAGGTGATCTCAAAGCGACCGTCTTCATCTGTGATGCCGCCACTAACTACAGATGAATCACCTGCCGTGAGCAGAGTAACGGTTGCATAAGGCACAGGTGCTTGCTTCGTACCTGTTACTATCCCTTTTATTGTATTAGACTGTGCATATACTGAGAATGATGTGCTAACAAATAAAATAATAAACGCAATTAAACTTCTGCCCACAATAAACTGTCTGTTGATTAAAAATAAAGCGCAAATGTATGAACATTTATACAGTACAGCTGTTAAAGCCACTGATATACACGCACATACATTTGATCAGGACAGACAGTTCTTCAGTGAATTGGTTTAATTAAGGATGGGTTGTTAACATAGTTTTAGCGTATGTCGATTAAAATCTACGAAGTACAAAAAGGTATTGCCGGTATCAGGGCCAGGTGCAAAGTATTACTGATCTCAATCTTACGAAAGATATTTTATCATTAACTACGCAGCCGGGCTTTTGGTGAAACCCGGCTGCGTAGTTGTTTTATATAATGTTATACTCCCCCGAAACGTATACCTATAGAAAAAGGATACTGTTCCAGTGCGTTTTCAGCTAGCGGCGTTATCTGGTAACTGGCATATAGTCGGAAGTATCCATCCAACCCAAATTCTGCAGTAAGACAACTATTGAAGTCGCTGAAATTGAACTTGTCATGGTTCTTTTGCTTGCCTTGCTCCTTAGATACCTGTTTTGTCCACGACGCCAGCCTGTATCCTCCGGTGATACCTACCCCATATACAAACCAGGATTTGGGAGCAGCCTTCGTCTTAAATGTCAGCATCAGCGGCACACTCAGGTATGTAAAACCTAATTTGTTCTTGGTAATAGTATGTACTGTATCCAGGTAAACCGTGGGGACGACTTCATTGATGTAGGTCACAGGACGGTTGAAGCGGAAATTATACATTTGCAGGCCTACACCTGTTGCAAAGTATATTTTTTGCCCCTCACCATCTACCAACCTCCAACTTGCAATTACCGGCCATACGTTCACATTCCACGATTTGCCGCTGCGCAGGCTGAACAGATTCTCATTCTGGTAGGCATCAGGTACATTCAGCAGGGCTTGCGCAGCAGTGCTGTTGTAGTTGCTTTTATCCTGTATGGAGTTCAGCCCTACGTCAACTATCCCTATCTCCACGCTAAACCTTTTCTCTATTTTGTTTTCCTCCTTTTTAGTTTCTGATTTTACGGCAAAGCCATCGGTACCCAGTGATACACTCATCTTCTTCTTTTCCTTTTCGTCCTGGGCGATAGCGGTAGTGCCGGCCACCAGGCATATTGCCAATATCGCGATCGTTATACTATATTTCATTGTCATTTTTTTTTAAAGTCTTACTGTAAATAGTTCTTTTTTACCAATACGGAAACTCACTTCCGCATCCGTGTTTTTTATCTGTTCTCTTATTGTCCTGGCTGTGGTCAGCTTTTCATTTACCTCTCTCTCCAGGTGCTCCAGCCCGGCAGGTTTTTCACCCAGTACTGCGGCTATGAAGCTGTTCTTTTTGCCTCCGGGCTGCGGGTTTATGGTCTCTGCTTCCTGCTGTTCAGGTATTGTTTTCTCTCGCGATGTAGCTGCATCAGCAATGTATTGTGCGGTGTCTTCCACTACCGACTGTGCTATCATCTCCTCCTTTTCAGCCATAGGGCGTAGTGGGGCCGGCGTTTCGTTTTCCCGTGGGTGTACCTCGCGCACAGGCTCTTGCTTCATTGGCGGTTCAGTTGTCTTCACGGCAACAGCGTTTACAGGTGATTTTGAATGAAGCTCTTCTCTCTTGCCTCCTGAACGGGAGGCTGGTTCTGAGACTGTCTCCCGGGCGATATTGCCTGCCTGCGATTGAGGTTGATCTCCAAACGATGCGCTTTCAATTGGTGCGGTAGTTACAGGTGCTGTTATGGTTTCTTTTTTAGCTATAGCTGGTGGAGTTACCCCTTCATTATTACGGTTCAGGCTGAATAACACCACGAAAAGTACTACGCCTGCAGCTGCCGCATATGTCTTCCAGCTACCCAGCCACATAGTTTTACCACCGGGTTCTGTTTTCATCAAGCTATCCTTACCCGTAAACACCACGGCCTCGTCAGGCTGCAGGCGGGTAGCTGCATAGGCATCCAGTTCCGCCTTCAGTTCAGGGTGCTGCTGCACAAAGTCCAGCAGGGCCTGTTCCTGTTTGGGGCTTAGCTCCCTATCTGCGTACAGCAGCATGTAC
>DATCSV010000042.1:0-20304 GCA_036568285.1 Flavipsychrobacter sp.
ATTGCGGGGCTTTTTTGAGGAAAAAGTACGTTCTTTTATTGTACAGCAAAACGAATTCCTTTTGTTTCACCGCCTGCTGTAATATTTAGTATATACAAACCCGCAGGCAGACTTTCATCCATATTTATAGGCAGTTGAATATCGCTACCGGATTGTATAAACGATTGTGCATACACAATTTGTCCTATTGCGTTGGCTACTTTCAGGGTTATTTCGGTTTGCGCGCCGGTAGCCGGTATCGTGCCCTTAACTACGAAGTTCCTGTTATTTGGATTAGGTGACACCGTAATTGAATTCATGACGGTGGCAGTACCGGCTATGCTTGTAGTCACATTTCTGCTGGACGCTACCAGTGGCTCACCGCATTCCAGGCTTGTTTTCATGTCAACATTTACTTTGTCGTGAGGTGACAGGTTTTCTGCAACGAAAACTGCTCCGTGCTCGTCTTGCACCATTTTGCCGTTAACGTACCAGTAATATTCCGGGTCAGGTCCACCATTTACAGGCAATGCTGTAAAAGTGTATTGGCCTTCTGCATCCGTATAAAGTGAAACGTCGACCGATGTGGATACAATATTGGCCACATCCATACGAATGGAGTTGCTGAAGACGGGCTTAACACATTGCGCGCTGCTGATGAACCTGCATTCGATCAAGTCCCAATGGCTAAGTGTGTTAGTCGTATAGGTCGCGCTTGTTTCTCCGGGTATTTGCACGCCGTTTAACCTCCACCTGTATTCAGGGTTGTCGCCACCGTTAGAATATGCCGTATAAAAGGTTACGGTTTCGTTGTCGCAGATGCTGCTATCAGGAGCTACAGTAAGCACAACAGAAGCTTTACTTGACTGCAAAACTGAAATAGCTGCGGGGTCACTATCTACAGAACAGTTTTCTATCGTGTTAATAGCGATAGCGCGATAAGAAAAACCATCCATAGACAATTGCGCATTTTTAATTGTGAGGCTGGACGTTCCGGTACCGCTATAAGCGACACCGTCAGTAAGATCTATCCATGCAGTCCCATTGAAATGCTGCCACTGGTATGCCTGCGTGCTATCAGCCGCCACCTGCATGTTTGCATCGTCATCTGCACATACAGAAGTGTTAACGGGTTGTGCTGTTATTTCAGCTGGACAAGGAGGCAGCCATGTTATCTTTATATTAGGGCGTCTGTTTGCATAGCTGGAAGATGAAAGTGTGGTAGAATTATTCGGAGCTGAACTACTGGCGTAACCTATGGCGTACCCCGTAGCAGTAGTATAGTAGAACTGGTTGGAGCCGCTGGCACTGCCAATTTTTTCATGGTCAGTCATAATCATCAGGTTGCCTCCTGTATATTGAAATGGTACGTCAAGTGTAAACGGTACCCAGCCTGTTGTCATGAATGACTGTGTATTGCTGGCATATACAGTTGACGCTCCCGAAACGAGGGTGCCCCATGATGTGCCGGTGGCGAGTGATGTGGCGCTGGTGTTTTTCATGAAGATATTGAACACGTTGTTGCCACTGATAGTTCCTGTTCTTTTGTTCCATTCTACTTTAATGATAGTTGCACCCGCCGGTATGTTCAGTTCGCTGGATGTATACAGGTAAGCGTAGCGCGAATAGTCGAACGAAGAACCGGACGAGCTTCTGTAGTACGGACCATAGAAATATGAACTGGACGTACCTGTGCCTATGGTAACGGTAGTTTGTGACAGAGCAGTATTAACTGATAGCAGCAATATGCCCGCTGAAAGAAGTAGTTGCGTAAGACCCTTGTAAATGTTCCGTATCATAATAATCCAATTTTGTTTTATTAATAAGCGTGTGATAGGTGACCGGCGTGAATGGTGCCAGGCATAACATGTTTATTAACTAACAGTAAAGACAGGAATAATGACGGAGAGCGGACGTTTAAATTGATTAAAAGATGGTTAGTATGCTATTGAAAACGCATTAGTGTTTAATCTTGCCCGTAATGGTTTTACTGTGTTATCGGGTAGTTGAGGAAGCGTTATGGTTTTGAGCAATTGCATTTTATATAATGTTAAAAGCTGAATGCAGTAACAAGCCGGTGATGCTCTTTTTTTAATAAGTGCCAATATATGAGTATGTCACTATCGTAGACAATGTAATAAAAAAGGCCCCATGCGGGGCCTTTTTTAAGTTAATATATCATACTGTTATTACCTATTGAGCACGAAGCGCAGGTTGCTTATTTCACCTCCTATAGCCACATTCACCTGGTATATACCATTAGCCAGGTCTTGCTGCAGGTTTACGGGCAGGTTGATGCTGGCACCGCTTGCTGCATACACCTGGGTAAATATAGTTTGACCCAGTGAATTGGTGATTCGTACTACTACTTCTTTGCCCACTACAGGGTTGTTGAACGAGCCTTTGATGTTGAAACGTCCACTGTTAGGGTTAGGGTAGAGGCCCAGTTCTGTGAAGTTGCCGGCCGTGTTACTGACATCGGTCGTTAGTTTCCGGCTGACCACTTTTTGCAGGGCTGGATTCACACAGGCTTCGCTGCTTGACATCTGTACATGTATCTTATCTGTTTTGCTGATACCGACCACATCAAAGGTTTCGCTGGTGGCACCGGATACCGGTACATTGTTTTTGTACCACTGGTAAGATGGATTGCTGCCACCGTTGACAGGCAGTGCAGTAAACCTGTACGCATCATTGCCCATGTAGTTAACCGTGATATTTACAGACGGATCAATAAGAGGAATTACCTCAAACTCCACGGGGTTACTTACCTCGGGGAACACGCAGGTAGCACTGCTGGTAAACCTGCACTGGATTATGTCACCATCGTTAAGTCCCGACGCTTTGTATGTACCATTAGTTGCGCCCGGTATATCAACACCATTCAGCATCCACTGAAATGAAGGTGTTGCCCCACCGTTTGTATAAAATGTATACATTGTTACATCTGCCTTGTCGCATATTACGCTGTCCGGATTAGGAGCTACCACAATGCTGGAGCGTGTTACCGGTAGTATAGACATTGTCATTTGGTTGCTGGTAACCGTAGTTTGCGAAGGGCACCTCAGGCTGCTGGTAAGTTTACAGGTTACTTTGTCGCCATTCACCAGTTGTGAGGTGAGATATGTATCGACATTGCTACCTACCGTCACGCCATTCACCTGCCACTCGTATATTGGGTTGGTACCGCCATTAGTTGTGTTCGCTCTGAACACTAAAGGCTTACCTGTACACCAACTAGTACCCGCGCTTGATGTGATACTAATAGTCGGTGTAACTGTTGGTTCCACCAGCATAGTGATGGTATTCGAGCTTCTGGATGTTACAGGTACAGGACACATTGCATTGGAAGTCATTTCGCACCACACATTATCGCCATTTGCCAGTGTAGCGGTACTGAAGGTGCTGCCGGTGCCGGCTGTCACTGCGTTTACTTTCCATACATATGTAGGGGCGCTGCCGCCATGTACAGGCGATGGCGTAAATGTAACAGACTCGCCCTGGCATATATCCGTACTGCTTGCAGAAAGCGTTACAGAAGCATATACCTGGTCGTTCACAGTAAGCGTTGCAGGCGCGGTTGTTACTGAAGGTGCGCACTGGCCATTGATGATACAGCGGAATTGATAACCTGTCATGCCCAGGTACACATTAGGCATCAGCAACTCGGAAGTAGTGGTGCCGGTATATGTACTGTTATTTACAAGGTTGCTCCAGCCACTGCCGATATTTATTTGCCATTGATAAGTCAGGTTGGTGCCTGTGGCTACAACTTTAAAGCCTGCATTATGACTGCTGTCACACTTTACCACATCAGCAGGTTGCGTAACGATTGCCGGTTTGGCATATACTGTTATAGTAGTAGTGTTAGAACTTACAGCATTGCAACTTCCTGTTGCAACGCAACGCAGTACATATATTTCTGTGCTTGGAGACGCTACTATGTCTGTTATGTCCAGCTGGGCAGTATTAACGCCGGAGTACATGCCTGAATTAGTTAAAGCGGTCCAGGTGCCGTTCAGGTTTCTATACCATTGGTAGCTGATACCGGATCCCGTAGCGGTTATCGCCAGATTGGTATCTGCTCCGGCGCAGAAGGTAAGTGCGGTCGGAGTGTTGGATGTCAGAGCAACAGGTGTATTAACGGTCAACGTTGCAACACCCGATGTTTCCGGAGAAGGGCATGTGCCTGTTGCCACACACCTGTATTTGTAACCATCCATTGCAGCCGTAGTATTGCTAACCAGCAGCGTAGATGTGGTAGCTCCGCTGTATGCGCCACCGTTGGTAACATTGCTCCATATAGAGCCGCCATCAGTGCTTTCCTCCCATTGGAAACTGAGATTCGTACCCGTTGCGCTTATCGCAAATGCTGCGTTTTCGCCCAGGCACTTCACCAGGCTGGTAGGGTCGATGGTGATGTTCGGGCTGGTATTAATAGTCAGCGTTGCTATATTGGTGGTAACGGCCGGCATACAACCTGTATTCAATACACAACGGTACATTGTATGTACACCTATAAACGGCGCTGTAAGCGTGAGCGTACTGGTTGTGGTGCCTGAATATACACCTGCATTACCCAGGTTGATCCAGTTAGTACCATCTGTAGAACTTTGCCACTGGTAAGTTATTGTATATGCGCCTGCTGCCGCTACTGAAAAACTTACATTATCACCCAGGCAAATAGTTTCGTCTGCCGGCTGTGTGCTGATAACGGGTGCGGCTTGTATTGTCAGTGTTGCTGCGTTTGATGTAGCAGAGATATTGCAGAGGTTAGTTACTACACATTGATACATATATCCGTCCATAGCAACGGTGGGATTAGTAAACTGCAACGTGTTTGTAGTAGCGCCGGCATATACACCGCCGTTCGTTACATCGTTCCAGGTAGCTCCCATATCGGTGCTTACTTCCCACTGATATGAAACGTAAAAGCCTGTGGCAGCGATACTCATGGAATTACTTGTGCCCGTACAAACAGTGATTGAAGAGGGGTGTGTAGTAACTACAGGGGCTGCGCCTATGGTCAGTACTGCTGCGGCAGTGGTTACTGTAGGAGCACAGCTACTGCTGATTTTGCACCTGTACTTATTGTTGTGCATACTGGCAGGTAACGAAACTAAGCTGAGGCTATCCGTAGTTGCGCCTGCATAAACACCACCGTTGGAGATATCGGTGAACGTGCTGCCGCCATCGGTACTTACCTGCCACTGGTATGTGAGACTGGAACCGCTACCACTACATGTGAAATATGCGTCCGTATTAGCACATACGGTGGTGTCAATAGGCGACGCCGTAACAGATGGTGGTACCAGTATTGTTAGCGTAGCACCGTTGGTGTATGCGGGAGGGTAGCAAGTACCGGTAATGGTTGATCTATACATATAATTATGCATAGATGTAGTAGCGCCGGTAATAGATAAGGTACTGGTCGTAGCACCGCTATATACTCCTCCGTTCGATATTAAATTCCATGTAGTTCCACCGTCTGTACTTATATCCCATTTGTAATAGACGGTCCCAAATCCGGTTCCCGCTGCGGTAAATGTTGTGTTTCCGTTAGGGCAAATGCTTTTGTCGGCGGGGTGTGTGGTGACAGTCGCCGGCGGATTAACCGTCAGTGTAGCTTCATCGGTGGTATCATCTACGTTGCAATCAGTTGTCAGGATGCAGCGGTACTTATATCCTTGCATGGATGCATTGATACCGGTAGTGGTATAAGAAGTATTGGTTGCGTTATTTAGGTTATTCCACGTTGATCCTCCATCAGTACTCCGCTGCCACTGATAGGCAGCTACATTCGTTGCCGTAACGCTGAATGTGGCATTGCCAAGATTACAAGCAGATATATCAGCCGGCTGAACAGAGATAACAGGCAATGGATCAACCATTAGCTCTACCGTGTCGCTTATGAGCGAGCAGGTGTTAGCCAGGTTGGTTGTGATGCACCTGTACAAGTAGTTATTCATACCTGCCGTAGCAGCAGTTATTACAAGTGTATCTGTAGTAGCGCCGCTGTATACACCTGTGTTCGTTATGTCGTTCCATACTGTTCCTCCGTTTGTGCTCACCTGCCATTGCATAGTGTCAGCGTTGGATACGACCAGGCCAAAGGCGGCATCGTTTCCTGAACAAATAGAACTATCCCCGGGTTGTGCAGTAATGGATAGCGGGCACTGTGCCGAACTTCGTGATGAGATAAACAGGAGTGCCGCTAACAATAAAAGCGTAGATATTCGATTCATATCGGTTTTTTGTTTTAGGTTTTTTTTAGATTTTTCGTATTCGCGCCGCAAAGCTATCGATGTTATGGTGATAAATTTTGGTTTAATTGAAATTTTTCTATGACAAATCGTTAAAGACTAACGATAGGTGTATTATGATTGGGATTAATCTTTTATTTATTATATTTTATAATAAGTCTATTGATATTCTCCAACTATAAGTTTAGAGACGTTGATTTGCTTTCTTTCGTTGGCGACAGGATACATAAAAAAAACCGCCAGACAATCGCCTGACGGTTTTTATGTGCTATTATTTAATTATCTGTTGAGTACAAATCGCAGGTTGGTTACTTCGCCATCAAGTGCCACATTCACCTGGTACATGCCATTAGGCAGGTCATGTTGCAGTTGTACCGGTATGTCAATATTAGTGCCACCGGCAGGATATGCCTGCGTGTGCACAGTTTGACCTATAGAGTTAGTGATCTTCACCATTATCTCTTTGTTATTCGCCGGTTTGTCAAGGGTACCTTTGATACTGAACTGCCCCTTGTTAGGGTTGGGGAAGAGGCCAAGGTCAGCAAATCCTGCAGCTACCTCACCTACACCGGTGGTTAGGTTCCTGCTGCTTACCTGCAGCAATTGCGGATTAACACACTCTTCGCTGCTGGCCATTTTTACATGTATCTTATCTGTTTTGATAAGCCCTACAGCATCAAATGTTTCGCTGGTAGCACCGGATATAGGTACATTGTTTTTGTACCATTGATAAGATGGATTGAGGCCACCGTTTTGAGGTATTGCTGTGAACCTGTATGTGTCATTACCGATGTAGTATATAACAATGCTTACTGAAGGGTCAAGCAGCGGGTTGACACTAAATGTAACAGGAAGGCTCACTTCCGGGAACACACAGGTAGCACTGCTTATGAAGCGACATTGTATAAAATCACCATTGCTCAACCCAGTTGTTTTGAGTGTGCCTGCAGTCTCTCCAGGCATATCTGCCCCATTCAGCATCCATTGGAATGATGGGGTAGCTCCGCCATTAGTAAAGAAGGTGTACATCGTTACGTTCGTCTTATCGCAAATAACACTATCCGGGTTAGGCGCTATCACTATGCTCGACTGTGTGGTCTGCCTGATAGTCATCTTTATCGTGTTACTGGTCACAATTGCAGGGGTGAAGCACTTGAGGCTGCTGGTTAATCTGCAACGTACCTGGTCACCATCAATCAACTGTGATGTGAGATAGGTATCAACATTGGCCCCCACTACCAGGCCATTTACCTGCCATTCGTAGGTAGGTGTAGGTCCGCCGTTGGTAATATTAGCCCTGAAGACAGCTGGTTTGCCGCTACACCATTCAGTACCTACGTCAGATGTGATAGTGATGGTTGGTGTTGAGTACTGTGTCACCTTCATCGTTATTGCATTATCACTTTTTACCGTTTTAGGCAACGGACATACTGCGTTAGACGTCATATCGCACCATACAAGGTCTCCATTGGCCAGTGCAGATGTAGTGTAAGAACTACCTGTGCCTACCGCTGTGCCATTACGCTTCCACACATATGTCGGGTTAGTGCCACCGTTGGTTGGTGAAGGTGTAAACGTTACAGAGGTGCCGGCACAGATATCATCGTTCGTTACGTTTACTACCACTGATGGTAACAGTAGTGGGTTGACAGTAAGAGTAGCAACCGAAGTAGTAACTGTAGGCGTACATATGCCTGTTATCACGCAGCGATACTGGTAGCCATTCATGCTGTAGTATATATTGGCCAATCCCAGGCTGGGTGTTGAAACACCGCTATAAGTGCTGTTATTCACCAGGTTATTCCAACCGCTGCCGGTATTTAGCTGCCATTGGTATACTAATTGCGAACCTGTAGCGGTTACATTGAAACTGAGCGGTCCGGTACTGTCGCACCTGGTTACGCTGGATGGGTTAGACGTAATTGCCGGGCGGGCATGTACTGTAATGTCTGTAGTGTTGGAGCTAACAGTATTACAAGCTCCGGTAATTACACAACGGTATAAATAGTGCTGTGTATTGACTGCCGCCGAAATCCCGGTAATATTAAGTGTAGACGTGGTAACGCCGGAGTAAATGCCTGTGTTATTTAAGGCAGTCCACACACCATTAATATTGATATACCACCTGTAACTCATGCCTGTACCTGTCGCACCTACAAATAGACTCGTATTGCTACCGCTACAGAATGTAAGTGCGGTAGGTGTGTTGGTATTAACAGCTACTGGTGTGTTAACCGTAAGGGTTGCAGAGCCAGAGGTTTTAACTGTGGGGCAAGACCCTGTTACTACGCACCTGTACCTGTATGCATTCATAGAGGCAGGTACTGCAGTAAGCAGCAGGTTGTTGGTAGTAGCACCTGCATATACACCACCGTTGGTTACGTTGCCCCAGCTTACACCACCGTTGGTACTTACCTGCCATTGGTAGGTGAGGTTAGAGCCTGTAGCGCTAATGGCAAACGAAGCATTCTGGCCTACACATTTTACCTGGCTGGAAGGGTTGATGCTGATAAGTGGCTGTTCTTCTATTGTAAGAGTGGCAATATTGGTGGTAGCTGCCGGAATACAACCTGTATTCAGTTCGCAACGATATTTGGTAAACGTCCCCAAATATACGCCTGTAAGGCTGAGCGTGCTGGTTGTAGCACCCGAGAAGATACCGCCATTGGCAATGTTAGTCCAGGAGACACCATCTACGGAGCCTTGCCATTGGTAAGCTATTGGCGCAGAACTGGTAGCAGATACAGAGTAGCTGGTATTGCTGTTCAGGCATACGGTTTTATCAGTAGGCTGGCTGTTCACCACAGGAGCGTTGGCCACAGTCAATGTCATTGCATTTGAAGTGGTTGCCACTGCGCAGGCGTTGGTAACCACGGCACGATACATATAACCGTTCATAGACAGCACAGGGCTGATAAACTGTAATGTATTGGTCGTAGTGCCTGCATAGAAGCCGCCATTCGCAATATTTCCCCATGTACTACCGCCGTTGGTGCTCACCTGCCACTGATAAGTAACATTGTATCCGGTAGCCGCCAGGCTGGTGGAGCCTGTAGTTCCTGTACATACGATAGTAGATGATGGTTGTGTGGTAACCGCTGGATTAGCACCCATCGTTAATTTTGCTGCTGTAGTAATCACAAACGGCGAACAAGCACCGCTGATGACACAGCGGTAGCGGTAATTGTCCATGCTTGCAGGTGCGCCTGTTATATTTAGGGTTGCAGTAGTAGCGCCGCTGTATACCCCGCTGTTGGTTATATTGCTGAAACTCACCCCGCTGTTAGTGCTTACCTGCCATTGATAGCTAATACCCGTACCTGTTCCGCTGCACGAGAATGAAGTATTGCTGTTGGGGCATATTGTTACGTCAACAGGGTTGGAAGTAACCGTCGGTAACGAATTGACAGTTAAAAGTGCCGGATTGGTAATAACGGAGCATGGATTGGTAACACAACGATATTGGTAGCCATTCATCCCTATGGTTGCAGATGATACAGTCAAAATAGCGGTTGTAGCATTGCTATAGGTGCTGCCGTTGGATACATTGCTCCATGTAGAACCTCCATTTGTGCTTACCTGCCATTGATAGCTTAATCCTGTACCTGTAACCGCTGCTGAGAAGGTTGTGCCGTTATTTACGCAGATGGTCTTATCCGTAGGGTGCGACGTTACCACAGGTGTAGTATAGAAGCTAAGGGTGGCAGCGTTAGAGTTTACATTGTTGCCACACTGGTTGGTAGCTACGCAACGATATTGGTAGCCCGCCATAGTGTTAGGGGCAGCGGTTAAGTTTAAGGTTGCCGTAGTTGCTCCGCTGAACACGCCACCGTTAGTGATATTACTCCAGGTGCTGCCACTGTTGGTGCTTTGCTGCCATTGGTACGATGTGGTGAGGCCCGAGCCCGTGCTGGTAGCAACTGCAAATGAGCCATTGCCGCCGGGGCATATGGTGGTATTGGCAGGCTGTGTAGACACAGTAATTGCCGGGCAAACCAGGTTTACATCGTAGTCTTCCGTTTCGCCATATGAGAAACTGGTACAAGCCTGGCCAGAGGTGATAGTGGTACTCCAACGTACACGCACCCTCATGCGTGTAATGCCCGTTAGTGCAGTACCGGGTACAGTAATATTATTAGTTATGGCGCCCGATGAGCCTCTTGTGCCGATATATGTAAATTCCGAAGCATCAAAAGTCCCGCTGTGATTATAGTCTATCCATACCGCTACATGCTCTGTACCACCACTACCTACAGATACCGATATGCTATTAGTAGAACCGATATTGATATTAGGAGCCGAAACGGAGCCGCTATAGTTAATATAGCTGGGGGCTGAGCCTACGCAGCCTGAAGAATTGTTGAGTGTTCCAAAAGTTACATTGGATATATTATCGCCGAAGCTACAGCCTGATGTATTAGCCGCTGTACAGTAACATGCCAGAAAACTGTTGTTTACCAGCAATGAACTTGAAGTCCCTGTGTTTCCGCTACAGGTAACATTACACCTGTAATAAGTGGGTGAAGCTTGTGACGTAACTAAAGTAGAAGATGTTGCACCACCTATATTAGACCAAGTGGTGCCATTGGAAGATGATTGCCATTGGTAGGTGACGCCAGAACCTGATGTAGCTGTTTGTAATGACAATGTAAAGCTAGAGCCAGCGCATACAGGATTGGCGGATGCCAGCGTATTACCGGGACTGGGTGTGCCGCTGCATGGCGAGCCTACCAATGTAACAGTATAGTCTTCTACTTCTCCATAAGTGTATGAGGCACAAGCGTCTCCTGCACCTAAAGAAGAACTATACCTACAGGCTGTGCGCATGGCAACACTACCCGAAGTAGCCGTAGATGGAATGGTAATATTACCGCTTGTAGATGTACCTGATGAGCTTGTGGTGTACAGTTGCTCCGAATTTTCATATATACCGTTGTTATTCAAGTCAATCCAAATAGCAAAATGCTGGAAATATGAAGAAGTGCCGTATGTGGCCGAAAAAGAATAAGTGCTCCCGATGTTTAACGACCTTGATGTACTGAAGTACCCATACCCCCCGGAGCTACAACCACTGTTGCCGGTTGTAGCAATAGAGTTGAGCGTAAACGAGGTGATTTGATCGCCAAATGAGCAAGTATGACTCGGCGTCGAGGATGTTGAGCATTGAGCTGAAGCACGATGATAGACACCCAAGAGTAAAAATAACAAAACAATAAGGGTAGATTTTTTCATAAATAAACTTTTAATCAACATAATATTCCTTAGCATTACTGGTTGCAAATTTTAGCCAACTGTTAAATTATTTAAAAAATGTTGCTATGTCAAGATTTTTACTTTATTTTTTATTTCAATAGGAGTTGTCTACTCCTATATTAAGAGATACATATGCTTACGTAGTTTTTTTTTGTTTATGTGTGATACGCTCCGGTCGTTTTTCAGATTGGCTATTACCGGATAGTCAGTGCTCTGTAGAGTATATAAGCATTTCTCGCTCCTGCAGAGATTGGATAGGCCAGCTTCTATAGCCGTTTGTCGTAGGTACCCATCCGGCTGCATCATCTTTCTTTTCAATTAATACATTCCATGTTAACTTCCTCTGTCGTGTTATGATGAAGTTGCGGTTAACTTCGCCCATGCAAACAAGGAAGTCTCCTGTATTTAATTCTACAACACCGCCGCCGCTTACGGTTTTGTGTTTTGTTAATGTGTCGATATCACAATAGTACTCCCACCGTTTTATTAATTTACCTGATGCTTTTAGCTCATCGAATATTACTATTGAGGATACTGTATCAATGTTGTTAGAGCTAATTCTGTTGTTGTTATTGAATAGGTATAGCTGTCCATCTTTGTTTATGCGGCAGGAGTGTTGGCCCCAAAACATACCATGTCCAGGCAGCGACTGAGATATACTTTCTCCATACTGCGCTTCTATTTTTCCATCAGGATAGGCAATCTTTATAACCCTGTTTATATTGCGGTAACTCGTGTATATATGGTTAGTGACTGTATCAAGAAAAAAGGCATTTAGATGAGTGTTAGTGCGTATTTTACCATTATTGCCAAGGCTGAATATATCCGCATCGCTAAAACAATCGTCCGCTATCCAAGACCATATTACATTCCCCTCCTTGTCATACTCTATTATAGTCCCAAAGAGTATATTAACGTAAGTAGAGTTCTCGATGGCTTCAAGCGGAGCATCAGTGTTTTTTACAGTCGCAATGAGGTCTTCCGGTACCCTCCGTTTTGTGGTTTTGCTGCCCAGTACCATATAGTTGCCGTTATTGAGGCGCGTAAGCTGATGATGGTAATTCTCGGTGGTGTCACCACTCACTGCGCCATTGTTGGGACCTTGCCACAATACGTTCCCGTTGTAATCTATCTCACAAGCTTTGTCGCCAGCAAGAAATGTAATGGTGCCAAATGGGCTTAGTTTCATGTCTCTTACACCCATATGCTCATTAATAACACCCGGTATGTCAGGCAGATACCAAACAGGCTGGCCATCGGAATTAAATATCCCTCGCAAGCCGTCTATCATGATTAGGAAGTCTTTATTGTTCAAGTCATTATTTATTACATTTACCCTAAAATTGTTAGTATCAATATAAGGACTGTATCCTGTGGCAAAACGGTATGTTTCGGAAATGCCCTTTTTCTCTCCCTTGTAATAGTAGGCTACTTTCCATGTGTATGTCTGTCCGAATTCGGGTACTTCTGCGACGACGTGTGGTGTTTTGGCTTTTTGGGTGGCAACCACTTCCTCGTGCGAGGTGCCGCTATCGGTTATGAGAAACCTTGATATTTCAAATTCATAAACATCAACGTCCGGTTCGGCGGGGATTTTAAAGCCGATTAGCCGATAATTAAGTATGCTCCTGTTTACAGGGAATACCTGTGCTAGTAGTGGGAGGCTGCAAATAAGCTGTATAATAATCAGGATAGTCTGTATCTTTTTCATGATTCGACTCAGAGTTCTTACTTGAAAATTAATCCGGACAATTCTTTATGTGACTGTATAGCACTATTGCGGTAGCCATATCCAAAACCTTCCCATCCTTTAGCAGGATTATATTTTTGAGTATATGCTTTCCATGTAATTACCTTACCCGGTGTTACAACAAAACTGCAGTTGACATCTCCCATACTGACTAATATGGATTCATTGTTTAGTTCAAATACACTGCCTCCTGCAGCGGCAAAGGGCTTTTGTAGATTTAGTAAATCACACTTATACTCCCACAGTTTTGTAGGTTCTTCATCGTTTTTCACTGGCTCTTTGAATATGATTATTGACGAAGAACGTGCACTATCTCCATTTTCTGTGAAGGAGTTGTTGTTATTGAATAAGTATATGTTGCCTTTGTTGTTAAATCTTGGTGTATGTTGTCCGTAAAACATACCATCCCCTTGAATAGGTTTGTCTGTATTGTAAGATTCGCCATAGCTGGTTATTTCTTTTCCGGAAGGGTATTTGATCTTTACTATCCTGCTGATATTTCTAAAGCTCAACAACAATTCTTTTGATTCTTCATCGAAGGTGAAGCTGTTAAAATGCGTTTGAGTTCTGAGCGCGCCACTAGGATGCTCCGTAAATAAATCTTTATCCGTAAAATGATCTCCCGACGTCCACAACCAAACTATTTTGTTGCTAGTGTCATATTCAACAATTGTTCCGAAGGTGATATATTTGTAACTTTTGTTTCCTCGTACTGTCATCACGTCTTTTTTGAAGGCAGCTTTATTCACGTATTGCGGAATCTCTTTTAATGTTTTTTTTGAGCATGCAATCATATAATTCCCATTGTTAAGCCGGGTAAATTCATGATGGTAGTGTTCTGTGCTATCTCCGCTCACTCTCCCGTCATTTGGGGCCTGCCATAGAACCTTGCCATTGTAGTCAATTTCATAGGCATTGGTATACGTCAGAAAGGTTATCGTTCCCAACGGGCTTAACTTTAAATCTCTGATATTAGTTTGCTCGTCAACTATTCCCGGAATATCCGGTAAATACCATAAAGGGTCGCCCTGTGGATTATAGAGGCACCGGGTTTCATCTATAAAGAAAAACAGGTCATTATCCTTGATTGTATTCACCTCAACATTAATCCGGTACTTTGAAGTGTCGGCAAATGGATTGTAACCTGTAGCGAATCTGTAGATGTCAGAGCTCCCTGTTTTTTCGTTTCCATGATAATAATTCACCTTCCATGTATATGTGGTTTGATAGCCAGGGACTAGTTCTATACACTTATTGGTGAGTTTTTTTTTCTTAAAAATCATGTCTTCTTTGTACGTTCCACTGTCGGAAATAGTGAGCTTGTATACTTCAAATTCGTATTCAGTCACACCTTCTTGCTCCGGCACAGAAAAGCCTATTAACCGGTAGTTAAGCACACTGCGGTTGGCAGGCGTTACTTGCGCCAGAGAAACGTATTGCCCGCAGTTAATCACAAGCACAATAGCGATATACCCTAAAAATCTTATCATGTTAGTATATTATGCCATTAATATAATACTTCCCTTTACGCTATCAAAGTATGCGTCATACACACTTTTCTTATACCCTCATTTTCCCTTATCTTAGCCTCTTGCCGGGCACATGGTTTCCGGCGTATGTGATATGAAGTCGTTAGTTGTATTCTCCTTTACTGTTACTATTGTCGCAACTTTTTACCTGCTTTCCTCATCAGGATGTGGAGACACTGCGGATGAGCGGTTGACAGATACCGCACATAAGTTGCATACCCCGCCTGATACCTCCGAAATACCGGGTAGTGAACTGGGCGATATGATACGCTATGGCAGGGAACTCATCGTCAATACGCCTTATTATATAGGGCCAGATGGCATCATCAGCAAAAACCTGAACAATAAAATGTCGTGCAATAACTGCCACCTGGATGCAGGCACGCGCCCTTTCGGCCTTAACTTTTTCAGTACGCATGGCAGGTACCCGCAGTACCGGGGCAGGGAAAACAGGATATTAACGTTGGAGGAACGTATCAACAACTGCATCGAACGTCCGCATAATGGCATTGGCCTGCCGCTGGGGAGCAAAGAGTTGGTGGCGATGGCCTGTTATATAAAATGGGTATCAACAGGCGTACCTGCGGGAGAACGTGTGTATGGAGATGGCGGTGCCGAATTGGATTACCCCGCAAGAGCGGCAGATGTGGATAATGGTGCGCGTATATATGCCCTGCATTGCAGTGAATGTCATGGTGCAGAGGGGCAGGGCCTGTGGAGGCCGGACTCATCGGGATATGCATATCCGCCACTATGGGGCAACGAGAGTTATGCTTCCGGCTCAAGCATGCACCGGGTGTTGAAAATGGCGAGGTTTGTGAAGGCCAACATGCCTGACAAAAAAGCTACCTGGGACAAACCGTTCCTCACCGACCACGAGGCTATAGATGTAGCTGCATTTATCAATGACGACAGGTTACATCCCCGCCCTGTAAAGCGGAATGTCGATAATTATCCTGTAGTAAAATACAAACCGATTGATTACGACAGAGCGCCTTTTGCTGATACCTTTTCAGAGTTGCAACACAAATTCGGGCCTTATCAACCCATTATAGACTATCACGAGCAGAATGGCCTGCCGGTCGTTTTTTGATCACATCACTATAAAATTAAAAGGACTGCGTATCAAACGCAGTCCTTTTACAATGTATTCTGTTATTCTATTTATAGCCTCGTAAAGCGTACAACACCATTCACTTTTCTTTCTTCATTCAAGGCTTGTACTGTGTAGATGCCCGGCGTAAGATTAGATATATTGATGTGCGTAATGCCGGCATCGTTTATGCTACCTGTAGCTACTATCCTGCCCAGTTTGTCTACAATTCTGTATGCGGCAATATGTGCGTTAGCGGAAACTTTAATCATTACATCGTTGCCGGACGCCGGGTTGGGGTAGAGAGTAATATCACCATTGCCATTTATACTGCCAACGGAAACGGGGGGATTGACAAACAGGATGCCGAAGTTACTGGTGTCTGGCTCGGTAGCGCAACTACCACTACCTTTTATAATGCACCTGAACTGGAACCCATCCTGCGCCCTGGATACACCCATTACTGAGAGCTTGCTGGTCTTAACCCCTTTGTATATTCCGCCTTCATTTATGTTGGCAAAAGAGTCGTTGTAGCCTACCTGCCATTGGTAGCTGATTCCTACGCCTGCTGCTGTAACAGTAAATACGGCGGTTTCGCCCTGTTCATGTGTCTGGTCTTGTGGTGGGGTAACGAATGCTGGCAAAGGCGAAACAACCATAGTCATGTCGGCAGATGTATCGGTGCCACATTTGCCTTCGGCTACGCACCGGATGATAGCCCCGTTAAGTGTATCGTCAGAGCTTAATATATTCAATGTGTCACCGTTCAGTACAAAGGGCATGCTGGTTATATCCACGTAGCTCATTGTAGCCGGGTCGTATATCTGCCATTTGTAATTGATGATGTCACCTTTGGTACCCACATACAGGCTGGTAGGCAGGCCGGTACAAGTGCTGTCTACTGTTTTCTGCGCGGTTATTTCAGTATGGTCAATTGTATTTAATGGTACGCCTACACGCGGGCTGGTGCAACTGGAGCCTTTTTCGTACCGCAACGTGCCGGAAAAGGTACGTACAGTAAACCACGATGTAGCCCATAAGCTTCCCGCACCGCGTCCCTGGTATACTTCAATATCACTGTTAGATACCGCTACAGCTCCCAATGTAGAGCCATTGGTATAGCCCAATGAGCCACCGGTAGAGGCATGTACATAAAATGCGTACGTCTGGTTGGCTGTTAAAGATTGTGACATGGTTATCGGTATATTTGTCAGGTTGTTGGCGGTAACGCTGAAGCTGGAGGACGTACCCAACAAGGTCCATGCAGAGCTGTTACTTTCTGAACCTACCAACGTCCCTGATTTAAAATATACGCTGACAACATAGTTGCCACTGGAGCGTGGTACGAAGTTCATGCCTGTGACAGTCAGGTTGGTTAGTGGTTTGCAATCAAACATGGCCACCACCTGTCCATTGTTGGGTGTTAATGTGTTAATGCTATCCTGTACAATCACACCACCATCGGATGCTTCTGCATAATATATCGCAGGACTGGTTACATTGTTTACGGTGTATGTTGTACCAGTATGAAGTAAGTTACCACCGGTCATCTGGTCGTACCATTTTATGGTGTTACCTGACATACCTGTTGCGCTAATAGTGCCACTACCCCCCAGGCAAGCCTCGCCGGGGGTGGTGCCGGTTACTTCGCAAGTGGTTTGTGCTGCCACACTCATACTGAATGCAGAAAAAAGAACGATGCTCGAGTATAATTTTATTGGTTGCATAACGTTGAGCGGTTTACCTGTTACTTGATAATTTAATTGGATATTAAGTTAGGCCTTTTACACCCATGCGTTAGGCAATCCTGATTAAAATAAAATTAAATTCATTTTTTATTGCATGCATTTTAATTCTTAGTTAATAAAAAGGGCTGCCGAACGGCAGCCCTTTTTATTAACTAAAGTCAGATTTGTTATAGCCTGGTAAACCTCACCGAGCGTGATTTGATGTTATTTTCATCATATACTTGTATGGTATAAACGTCACTGGCAAGGCTGCTGATGTTTATAGTTGTATTACCATCTTTGTTCAGTTTGCCGGTGCTTACTACTCTACCCAGTTTGTCCAGTATCTGGTAATCACCACCAATAAATTGGCGATTGTGTTCGGCACGTACAATTATTTCACTTCCGGTAGCCGGGTTAGGGAAAACAGTTACTATGCTGGTATTAGCTAATCCCTCAACAGAAACTGCAGGGTTTACATATAATACACCAAAGTTGCTGGTATCAGGTTCTACTGCGCAGCTACCGCTACCTTTTACTATGCACCTGAACTGGAAACCATCCTGCACGCGAGATACACCTGTTACGGTGAGTCTGTTGGTTTTTACACCCTGGTAAATACCGCCATCGTTGATGTTGGCAAAAGTGTCGTTGTAGCCTGCCTGCCATTGATATTTTACACCCACACCTGCAGCAACTATCTGGAAGGTTGCCGTCTTACCCGGGTCTAATGTAAGATCAGCCGGGCTGGTCACTACTTCAGGCAGGGCATTTACGACAAGTGCTATTTCTGCAGTGCTGTCGGTACCGCATACTCCTTCTACTATACAACGTATCCTGGCACCATTCAGCGTATCAGGTATGTTTTGTATCAGCAGAGTATCACCCATGCTCATAAAAGGCACAGCTGGTACATCTATATAAGCACTGTCGGTGGGGCTCCATATTTGCCATCTCCTGTTTAGGATGATACCATCACTTTTTACATATAGTCTTGTTTCCAAGCCTATGCACGAAGTGTCCCTTGTAGTATGTCCTACTATTTCGGTATTGGGTAATATAGTCAGTACTGCTTGCTCCGAGGTGTCCCTCACATTGTTAGCGCAGGATGCTATAGCTATGCAGCGGAAAGCCGCCAGGTTCATAGTAGATGGTGCATTGATAATGGAAAGCGTAGCACTGGTAGCCCCGCTGAAGTTAGCCCCGTTAGCTACATTAGTCCAGCCCGATCCCGCGTTTTGCTGCCATTGATAACTACCGGCATTTGTGGCCGCTATCGAAAACGATGTGCCTCTGCCATCACATGCAAAAGTATCTATGGGTTGTGCATCTATAGTTGGCGCTTTACATATGGTAATAACATAATCCTCGGTTTCTCCCCAGCCGAAGCCATGGTAATCTGTACACGCATCACTTGTGCTGAAGGTATAGGCATAAGAGCAACGGGTACGCATACGTACTTGCCCGCCGGCGTTGGCAGGGATCGTTATAGTGCCGCTGTGCGAAGTGGAGGTGCTGGAAGAAACAACACCTTCACTCGACTCAAACACACCATTGTTATTGAAATCTATCCATACGCCAAAACCCTGGCTCCAGCTACCGCCACCCACGGTTGAAGACCAGTTGTAAGTAGTGCCCGGCACCAGTAGCCAACTTGGCGTGGTGTAAAAGCCATAGGCATTGCTGGCACAATTACTACCGTTACCGGTAGATGTAATACTGTTTAATGTAAAGCTGTTGATCAAATCTCCATAAGCACATGTCATAGCAGGTACATACGTGGTAGAACATTGCGCTTGGACGTCTTTGCCGGCAAATGCCAGTAGAGTAATTAATGCGAGTAAAATTCTTGATCTCATAAAAAATGTTAATTAGCCTGATGATTAATGTTTACTAACAGCCATATTACCTGCATAGAAATAATAGCAGACACTATTGCCATAAAATTGTAAACCATCACCAATTTAACATTTTTTTTAAAAACAATAAAATACTTAACAAACTTTAATCATCCTTAACCAGGTTTTAAGGTATGAAATATTACCCGGGAGGGATATTATTGATAATGATTATAACTGCTGGTTGATTACTTGGTTGGCCCAGGCCTCGGTATAGGGCACCGCTACTTTAATGTAGTTATCAGTGTACCCCTCCATCATGCCGTTTTTGCCCGCACTTTCAAACAATACAGGCCTTTGCTGGCCGGCATGCAGATTAGTGAAATATTCCATTTTCTTATATGACAGGTTCCGCAGCACTTTATTCCGCTCGTTGCGGACGTGCTGGGGCACTACCGGCTCTATATCTATAGCCAGCGTATTGGCACGCTCCGAATAAGTAAATACATGTAGATAACTTATGTCCAGCCCGTGCAAAAACTCGAACGTCTCCCTGAAATCCTCTTCCGTCTCTCCGGGGAAACCCACTATCACATCCACCCCTATACAACAATGGGGCATCAGTTCTTTTATGCGGGTTACGCGGTCGGCATACAGCTCGCGCTGGTAGCGCCGACGCATGCTGCCTAATATCTTATTGCTGCCACTTTGTAATGGTATATGGAAATGCGGCATGAACTTCCGGCTGGCCGCTACAAATTCTATTATCTCATTAGTGAGTAGATTGGGCTCTATGGACGATATGCGGAAACGCTCTATACCTTCCGCCTTGTCCAGCACCTGTATCAGTTCGTAAAAACTCTCTTCCCGCT